>DMYK01000348.1:9692-10708 GCA_003483675.1 Microcoleaceae cyanobacterium UBA11344 | reverse complement strand
GGTCTGTTCCAACTGTGGCGCGCTAACGGCATCACTAACTCATACCAGCTATATTGCACTGCGATCGGCGCATTGGTAATGGCAGCTTTGATGCTGTTTGCCGGTTGGTTCCATTATCACGTCCGCGCTCCGAAACTGGAATGGTTCCAGAACGTGGAATCGATGATGAACCACCACTTGGCAGGTTTGCTAGGCTGTGGCTGCTTGGGTTTCGCAGGACAACAAATTCACGTTGCTCTGCCGATTAACGCTTGCATGGACGCGATCGATGCAGGCTCACCGTTGACAGTAGGTGGCAAGCTGATTAGAACAGTTGCCGATATCCCGCTGCCACATGAGTGGCTGTTTAACCCGGGCTTGATGGCTGACATCTACCCTAGCTTCGCTCAAGGTCTAACACCCTTCTTCACCCTCAACTGGGGCGCCTACAGCGACTTCCTGACCTTCAAAGGTGGTCTGAACCCCACCACAGGCGGTCTGTGGCTGAGCGATACAGCGCACCATCACTTAGCTTTGGCAGTGCTGTTCATCATCGCTGGTCATATGTACCGGACGAACTGGGGCATCGGCCACAGCATGAAGGAAATTCTAGAGAACCACAAAGGCCCCTTCACTGGTGAAGGTCATAAAGGTCTCTACGAAATCCTGACTAATTCTTGGCACGCTCAATTGTCCATTAACTTGGCAATCCTGGGCTCGATCAGCATCATCGTGTCTCACCATATGTACGCGATGCCTCCGTATCCGTACATCGCGACCGACTACCCAACTCAGCTATCCCTGTTCACCCACCACATGTGGATTGGCGGATTCCTGATTATTGGAGCAGCCGCTCACGCAGCAATCTTTATGGTTCGGGATTACGATCCGGCTGGAAATGTCAATAACTTGTTGGATCGTATGATCCGGCATCGGGATGCGATCATTTCCCATCTGAACTGGGTTTGTATATTCTTGGGCTTCCACAGCTTCGGTTTGTACGTTCACAACGACACGATGCGGGCTTTCGGTCGTCC
>DMYK01000348.1:8472-9628 GCA_003483675.1 Microcoleaceae cyanobacterium UBA11344 | reverse complement strand
TTGGCTCCGGGTAACACAGCTCCCAATGCTATGGAAATCGTCAGTCACGCTTTTGGCGGCGGTGCTGTAGTAGTGGGTGGCAAAATAGCGATGATGCCGATCGAGTTGGGTACGGCGGACTTTATGATCCACCACATCCACGCTTTCACAATTCACGTTACAGTTCTGATCCTCTTGAAGGGCGTGTTGTTTGCACGCAGTTCTCGCTTGGTTCCTGACAAAGGTAGCTTGGGCTTCCGGTTCCCTTGCGACGGCCCCGGCCGTGGCGGCACCTGCCAAGTTTCCGGTTGGGATCACGTCTTCTTGGGCTTGTTCTGGATGTACAACTGCATCTCGATCGTGATTTTCCACTTTAGCTGGAAAATGCAGTCGGATGTGTGGGGAACCGTCGATTCAGACGGCACAATTTCTCACATCACCGGTGGTAACTTCGCACAAAGTGCGATCACGATCAACGGTTGGTTGCGGGACTTCCTGTGGGCGCAAGCTTCTCAGGTGATTCAGTCCTACGGTTCGGCACTGTCGGCCTACGGTCTGATGTTCCTAGCTGGACATTTCGTCTTCGCCTTCAGCTTGATGTTCCTGTTCAGCGGCCGTGGCTACTGGCAAGAACTGATTGAGTCCATTGTTTGGGCTCACAATAAGCTCAAGGTAGCTCCCTCGATTCAGCCTCGCGCTCTGAGTATTATTCAGGGTCGGGCTGTGGGTGTAGCTCACTACCTGTTGGGCGGAATTGTCACTACGTGGGCATTCTTCCTAGCACGAATCATTTCGGTAGGGTAAACTACCCCTAGGTTTTGGATTCAGGACTTGGGAGGAATCTCAAATCCCGAATCCAAACTCCGAACCGAATCCCTTCAACTTTGTTCAGGATTCAGGATTAATCAAGGCTTATGGCAACGAAATTTCCAAAATTTAGCCAAGACCTTGCCCAAGACCCGACCACACGGCGGATCTGGTACGGGATTGCCACAGCACACGACTTTGAAAGCCACGATGGCATGACCGAAGAAAATCTTTACCAAAAGATTTTTGCTTCTCACTTCGGCCACCTAGCAATCATTTTCTTGTGGACTTCGGGCAGCCTGTTCCACGTAGCATGGCAAGGTAACTTTGAACAGTGGATTAAAGACCCTCTAAATGTCCGCCCGATCGC
>DMYK01000348.1:0-8323 GCA_003483675.1 Microcoleaceae cyanobacterium UBA11344 | reverse complement strand
GCTGGTTGGTTGCACCTCCAGCCTAAGTACCGCCCCAGCTTGTCTTGGTTCAAAAATGCTGAATCTCGCCTCAACCACCACTTGGCTGGTTTGTTCGGTGTCAGCTCTTTGGCTTGGACTGGTCACATGGTTCACGTTGCTATCCCCGAATCTCGCGGACAGCACGTAGGTTGGGACAACTTCCTGTCTACCCCTCCTCACCCGGCTGGTTTGGCTCCGTTCTTCACTGGTAACTGGGGCGTATACGCCGAAAACCCAGATGCTGCTAGCCACGTATTCGGGACATCCCAAGGCGCTGGAACAGCAATTCTGACTTTCTTGGGCGGCTTCCACCCCCAAACAGAATCCCTGTGGTTGACTGACATTGCTCATCACCACCTGGCGATCGCAGTGCTGTTTATCGTTGCCGGTCATATGTACCGGACCAACTTCGGTATCGGTCACAACATCAAAGAGATGTTGGATTCTAAAGCCGGTTTGGTAGGCGGCAAGAGTGAAGGTCAGTTCAACTTGCCTCACCAAGGCTTGTACGAAACCTACAACAACTCGCTGCACTTCCAACTGGGAATTCACCTCGCTGCTTTGGGTGTCATCACATCCTTGGTAGCACAGCATATGTACTCGTTGCCTCCTTACGCTTTCATGGCGCAGGATCACACAACGATGGCTGCGTTGTATACGCACCACCAATACATTGCTGGATTCATCATGGTCGGCGCTTTCGCCCACGGAGCTATCTTCTTGGTGCGGGACTACGATCCTGAAGCTAACAAAGGTAACGTGCTCGATCGCGTGTTACAGCACAAAGAAGCGATTATCTCTCACTTGAGCTGGGTATCGCTGTTCTTGGGCTTCCACACTCTCGGCCTGTACGTTCACAACGACGTCGTGGTTGCTTTCGGAACTCCTGAAAAGCAAATCTTGATTGAACCAGTGTTCGCACAGTTCATCCAAGCTGCTCAAGGGAAGGCTCTGTACGGCATGGACGTGCTACTTTCCAACCCTGACAGTATTGCGGCGACCGCTTGGCCCAACTACGGCAACGTATGGCTCCCAGGCTGGATGGATGCAATCAACAGCAGTACCAATTCTCTGTTCTTGGCGATCGGACCTGGCGATTTCTTGGTTCACCATGCGATCGCACTAGGCTTGCACACCACCACCTTGATTTTGGTCAAGGGCGCTCTGGATGCACGCGGTTCTAAGCTGATGCCGGACAAAAAAGACTTCGGTTATGCTTTCCCTTGCGACGGCCCCGGCCGTGGCGGTACCTGCGATGTCTCTGCTTGGGATGCGATGTACCTGTCTGTCTTCTGGATGTTGAACACCCTAGCTTGGGTAACGTTCTACTGGCACTGGAAGCACCTAGGCATCTGGCAAGGTAATGTGGCTCAGTTCAATGAGTCTTCTACCTACCTGATGGGCTGGTTCCGCGATTACCTCTGGCTGTATTCTTCTCAGTTGATCAATGGTTACAACCCGTATGGTACTAACAACTTGTCAGTCTGGGCTTGGATGTTCTTATTCGGACACCTCGTTTGGGCAACTGGTTTCATGTTCCTGATCTCTTGGAGAGGTTACTGGCAAGAGTTGATCGAGACTTTGGTTTGGGCTCACGAGCGCACTCCTCTGGCGAACTTGGTTCGCTGGAAGGACAAGCCAGTTGCTCTTTCTATCGTCCAAGGTCGTTTGGTTGGGTTAGTTCACTTTACTGTGGGCAACATCCTCACTTTCGGCGCCTTTGTAATTGCCTCGACTGCCGGGAAATTCGGGTAATTCTGAATTCTGGTTTTGTAGGTAATTAATTAAATCCCCTGCCTTCGGGCGGGGGATTTTTTGGTATATTTGTGTCAACTACCACGCAACAGTGGTATGAAGAAGATATCGCATCATATATTCATGTTAATATCACCGTGTCTCAATTATTCAACCGCATCCCTGGACGAACCTATCTATTACTAGCAATCCTCATTTTTGCTGCCTCTAACTCTGTCATTCGCAAACTGACCGATTTAGGAGCGCAGAACCCGATAGACGGCAGAAATTTGATTTCACTTTGTAATGTTTTATTTGTAGGGAATCTCTGCGCGTTAGCAGTTTTATTCCTGGTTTATCGCCAGCAATGTACGGTACAAAATTTTCGCTCGATTCCCGGTAAAACATGGTGGGCGTTGATCGGAATTTCTTTGCTGTCTGGGGCATTGGCTCCAGCCTTAACTTTTATTGCGTTGGATTTAACCGCTGTCAATAATGTGGTACTTATCGGACGCATCGAGCCGCCTCTCATTTTAGCGCTGTCCATTTTAATTTTGGGCGATCGCGTCAATCTTTGGGTAATTGCGGGGGCGATCATTTCGTTTGTGGGTGTTGCACTGACTATTGTATTGCAAGCACCGACCACCGATATGATGGGCATGGGCGGATTGACGATCGGCAGAGGCGAATTCATGGCAGCAGGAGGGGCGATCGCCTTAGCCATTTCGACGATTATTAGTAAAGTCACGCTCAAACAAATTCCGTTAGGATTGTTCTCGATTATCAGAACAACACTGGGAACAGTTGTTTTCTTTATTGTCGTTTTAATCTTATATACTCCCACCCACTTTATCGATATTTTTTCGCCCTTCCTCTGGCAGTGGATGCTCCTCTACGGTGCGATTATTGTTGTTGGCGGACAACTGTGCTGGTTTACCGGACTAAAAACGACGGGTGCGGCAGATGTATCCCTCGCCAGTTCGTTTAGTCCGATCGCGGGAATTTTAGTCGCCTATTTGATTTTATCCGAAACACCAACCACGGCTCAATACATCGGCGGCAGCATCATTTTAATCGGGATCGTTCTCAATCAAATTGGCGTTTTTCGCAACCAAACCCAATCCGCGCCTCAACCTCCTGTAAGTCCGGCAAAAGAGATGGATATGGAAGTGGGATTCAAAGGGATTTAATGGTTAATACCCAGCCTTCGTTAAGGGGCGATCGAGTCAAAGCTTAAAAGGGATTGGAACATACTACAGATTCTTAGTTACAATAAGTAACCCTAGAAGTTGATATTCGTAACAGTCCGATTAATGTTCATCGGCGGGAGAATGCGAAGCGGTTGGCTGAGTCTGTCAAGCGGGAATAAAAGTGCGATCGAGCTTTCCTAAAAACCTTGATGTCAAATCAGCAGTGGTTTTGTTCCCGCTATTTAGCATAGCCCGATCGCCCTTTTCACTTCACCAAAAGCGCGATCGCCCTCAACCCCTCAAATCTCGCCATTCACCTGCATCTGATGCACTTTGTCCGCCAATTCTTGGCGGCTTTCCTTGTCGAGTGCATCAATTGCCAGCATTCCCAAATACACGACTTCCTTCTGGGTTAGTCTGGTCGCTAGGGCTTGTTTTTGAATGACTTCCTTAATCACGGAACTGACCGCGATCGCAGTATTAGTTTTTGCCACGAAGAATAATCAACTATGAATAACTTTCCTTGATGTTAGCATCCTAGGTTAGATTAATTGCGATAATGTTTGACAATTCACAGTTAATCATGCTATAGTCTAAAAAATACAAAAAAGCGATCGCCTCACGTCTGGACAACTAAGGGCGATCGACCTATTCCTCAATAATCTCCACCAAGTCCTCAATCATCACATCAAACGCCCGCGCTAACTTGTACAGGGCGGTAAAGTCAACCATTGATATTTCTGAACGACGAGCATAGCTGGTTATGGTGCTGTAGATCACGCCCGATCGCTCAGCCACCTCCTTGAATGTCCAGCCCCTCTCAGCCGCTAGCTCTCGCACTTTAACTCTGACTAAACCCATACTTGACAAATAATGCAGTTGCGTTTTAAGATAATTACATCTGAAAAAGCGATCGCCCCCGGTCTAGACAACTTAAGGGCGATCGACCTATTCCTCCAAAACCTCAACCAAATCCTCAATCATCACATCAAAAGTCCGAGCTAATTTCAGCAGCAAAGTAAAGTCAACCGTTGTCAGCCCTGGACAGCGAGCATAATGCTTAACCGTGTTGTATACCACCCCAGAACGTTCTGAAACTTCCTTGAATGTCCAGCCTTTCTCTGCTGCTAGTTCTCTGACTTTAATTCTTACTAAACCCATGCTTGACAATGGGTGCTATAACACCTTAGAATAAATTTATCTAAAAAGCCGATCGCCCCCCGGCCTGGAAAACTAAAGGGCGATCGTCTTCAAAACTTAAATAGACAGTTACTAGCTGTCTACCAGCCATGATATCAGAAACTCCGGCAAAATCACGGACGATCGCAGAATCCAAAATAATTCATAAATCTCCCATCCTGCATCCCCTGGCGAGATTTGTCACAGAAGAAACAGTTGCACTCCTGTTCAATATCGCAGTAGACGACATTTATCGCATCGAATGCTGTCGCTACATGGTGTACGTGCACGCCAAAGGCATCAGCCGGTTTGTCAGCTACGCCGATTTTCCGCCGATTGTGGGAGTAAATGCGATCGCACTTCAAGATTTTGGCAGATGGTACAAACGCTGGAAAAGCAGGCTAGCACCGACATTTTGGACTAAATTCTACACCCACAAGTTCAAAGAGGCTGTTTCTGTTGATAACTTACTGGAGTGGGGACTGTTGGTAGCTAAAGTTAAATCGGCTATTTCTGGGGCGGCGCTGCAACAGCTACGGGATGTTTATGCCCAAGAAAAATATTGGCGGGAAAATTTTTAAAGGGCGATCGACTAATCAAATTTTAAAACACTTCATCCTCGATTCCCAGCCACCATTCCCCCAAATTCATTAAATCTTTGTGAATGTCGGCGAGTTCTGTAATATACTCTTCAGCAGAAATGTCCGATCGCCTTTATTGCAGTTTTTTCAGGCGCAGTTGCACCAACAGCCAAGGTTGGGAAATTCCATCGGTTGCTTCGATATATTTGGCTACGTCTTTGCTGTTCATCGTTATTTTTTAGATCGGAATGATTTAACCGCAGAGAGCGCAGAGAACGCAGAGGAAGAGAAAAGAGTGAGATGAATAATTCTGATGCCAACGGATTTAATATTATACCACTTTTCAAACTGATTAAAAAGCTCTCATTTTTCCCAGTCTGTGTCAACTAATATTTTGCACCCAAGAACAGGCAAGATGCCTGTTCTACAAAAGATTAACAGGCATCTTGCCTGTTCCACAACTCATCAGGTTTCTTGTGGGGTGGGCTTCTACCTATAATCTGAAGTCTGAATACTATTCAACTTCGCAGCATATTTCATGCCGTATTCCGGGCGACAAAAGCGATCGAGCTGAGACTCGAAAAACGCCCGATTAGCCTTCAAATGCTTCGGATTCGGGTCATCCAAAGGATATAATAGCGCAGTCCGCAATGCTTGAAATACTGCCGAAGTTACACAATACATCGATCGCTGAAATGTTACCCCAATTTGATTCAGGATATCATCTTCGCCCCGACAGCGCTGTTTGTAGAAATCCAGCAAGTAAGGCGGCAGGAAGTGCAGCATATCTTGTGCTAGCAAAGTCGGTGGAATGCCCGCCGTACCTACGGGGAATTTGTCTGCATACAAAATTCCGTAGTGGAAGTCTTTTTGATCGTCGGGAACTTCCCTAGCTTGAGCATTATAAGATTTGGTTCCTCGGAACGGCGAAGTGCGATAAAATACAGCTTCCACGTAAGGTAATGCTGCTTCATAAAGCCATGTGAAACCTTTAGATTTGGGGATGATTTCGTACTTCTCACCGTCGATTTGGACATGGTGGTAAATGGGCCTTCCGGCGATCGCAAATATGCCATTTACCAGGAAATCCATCGCTTGGGGGACTGTGGTAATTTTCCCTTCGTCGTACAAGTCCGAAACTTCAAAAAATACTGGTGCCATTACTTCCCAGAATAAACCGAGATTGCTGTAATAAGACATTTGGCGGCACTGTTCTAAAAACAGTTCGGGAAATGCTTTGTGCAATCCTAGCATGAACGGGTCTTTTTTGAAGTAAGCTTTAATTGCCCGATCGGCATTAGCTTTATATTCGTCACTGTCCAAATAAGGATCGAATTGATTTGTCGGCACGTACAAGCCCCGGTGCCAAAGCATTCCCCTCATGCACTCTTCGGCAAATTCCATGTTAATGCGATCGTGCCACAAATGGTGAAACAATCGCGGCATTTTCCCAGTTTCTCCCTGATCCATGAACTCCAAAAGTTCCGGGTGAGCACTTCCAGTCCCCCGCCAGATTCGCAAATCTGCACTATCACCTGCATAGTGATTTTGCAAGTCTAAATACTCCTGTGGTAAGAAGTATTTAAAGAAAGGAAGCGGTTGTAAAAATACTCGTTCGGCGATGTAAAGCAAATCCCGCCAATAGAAGTCCATCGGCACTGCATAAGCTTTCCAGATAGCGATGATTTGCATCAGATTTTCTGGCGTATCTGGAATCATCGCTCCGCCAGCTTCTAGTCTGTGAATTACCTCGGCAAATTCGTGCTTGGAAGGAGGCAGTTTAGTCGCTGGTTTACTAGGAGTTTGTACCATTGTTTCTTCCTTTGTTTGAATGAATCTAAATATTTTGAATGGCCAAAATCTGCGATTCTTTAACTGGTTCCCAGGCTCTGCCTGGAAGGAGAATATCTCCTAGTCTGCGTCGGCGGACTTCGTTTGTGTAGATGCGATTTGAATCGCCAACTTTTCCCAGGGATAACTAATAGCTACTTGGGTATTTCTGTCAGCCGGAAGAGTAGCAACGATCGCATTTGTAGTAGATTCGCTCCACTTTAGCAGCCAAGCAGGTTGCACTCCCAAAACGAAAATGATTCCCGCCAAAACCAGCGCCGGCATATTTTCGCCAAAGGTAACTGCTGGGTAATAAGCCGTGGCGTTATCCAATTTCCCAAAACAGGTGCGGTTGAGCAGAATCACAAAGTAAACTGCTGTTAAACCCGAAGCTAAAATGCAGAGTAAAGTGGGAATTGGAAAGATCGAAAAACTGCCCTGAAATATTAAAAATTCGGCAATAAAACCTACCAAACCGGGAATACCGGCGCTTGCCATACCGCCCAAAACTAACAGCGAACTTGCTGTCGGTAAACCCCGCATCGGATTCATCAAGCCGTTGAGCAAGTCCAAATCTCGCGTGCCGACTTTGGTTTCGATGATACCTACTAAATAAAACAGTAAAGCTAAAATTAAGCCGTGGCTTACCATTTGTCCGACTGCGCCGATTAATGCGAGTTTTGTGCCGGCGGCGCAAGCAACAAGAATGTATCCCATATGTCCGATCGAACTATAGGCTACCATGCGTTTGATGTCTTTTTGGGCGATCGCACTCAAAGCCCCGTACATCACGCTCACAGTGCCGATAATCGCCAAACCGGGAGCGATAATTGACCAAGTTTCGGGAAACATCTGCAAGCCGAACCGAATTAAGCCGTAAGTTCCCAACTTCGCCAAAATACCGCCCAGCAGAATTGCGGTTGCTGGCGAAGCTTCGACGTAAGCATCCGGTAGCCAAGTGTGTAGGGGTACTAAAGGAACTTTGATTGCCAACCCAAGTAGCACAATTGTTAACAGTATCAATTGTGTTTTGAAGGAGAAATCTTGAGTATGAATTGCACTGTAATCGAAGTTTAAAGAGCCGCTCAACCAAGCAACACCTAAAAATGCTGCCAGCACCAAAAGTCCTGAAACAGCCGTGTAGATCAGAAACTTCATGGCAGCGTATTCTCGCTGCTTGCCACCCCAAATCGCAATCAATAGGTAAAAAGGAATTAATTCTAGTTCGTAAAAAAGTACAAACAACAGTAGGTTTTGAGACATCAAAGCACCCGCCACACCCGCATTGATTAGCAAAATCAAAGCGTAGTAAAGCTGGGGCCGAGCCATCTTTTCGCCCGTGCCATAAATGACTAATAGCGTCAGTAATGCACTTAAAACCAGCAGCGGCAAAGACAAGCCGTCAATTCCCAAATTGTAGCTCAAACCTAATTGTGGAATCCAAGGCAAATATTCTTGAAATTGCAGTCCCGAATTGGCTGGATCGAATTGAGTCAGCAGCCAGATATTCAACAGGAAAACAGCAACAGCAAAAGCCGAGGCTATTGAACGCAGGCGCATCCCATTGATGTTTCCGGGCAAGAACCCGACTACCGCAGCGCCCAACGCGGGCAACCAGAGCAAGGCACTAAGCATAATTAAAGTGTGAAGAGTGAAGAGTGAAGAGTAAAGAATCTATTTTGCACGCTTTTGTGTTTGATAATTTGAGATTTTAGATGTTAAAATTTCCCCTATTATCAATCCCAAATTGCATCACGACTAAACCAGAATATTGACTGCACCCGTGTC
>DMYK01000128.1:7478-8448 GCA_003483675.1 Microcoleaceae cyanobacterium UBA11344 | reverse complement strand
CAAATGATTTCCACTTCCGAGGTCAAAGTTAGTTGTACGATCGATGCTACGGATTGCGATCGGGCAGTTGTCGAACTCTGTAAAACATTTGATGTTGCCAATTCCCCGATCGCGCTCAATTCCTCATCACCAAAACCCCCAGCAGTGCGGGCTGTAGCCCTCGATCTCAACCAAGCGCGTTTAGCAATTCGCCATTTGCCCGATCGGCCCGGAGTAGCAGCAAAACTGTTCGGACTTTTAGCCGAAGAAAATATCAGCGTAGACATGATCATTCAGTCGCAGCGCTGCCGCAATATTGACGGTATTTTAACTCGCGACATTGCATTTACTGTCGCCCAAATGGATGCAGAAGCCGCACAAACCGCCTTAGAAAAAGCAGCCCACGAGTTAGGATGGGGCGAAGTCGCAGTGGATACAGAAATTGCCAAAGTTAGCGTCGTCGGTTCCGGGATGATAGCGCATCCGGGAGTAGCCGCCAAAATGTTTGAAGCACTTTCACTGCACAAAATCAACATTCAAATGATTGCAACTTCCGAGATTAAAATTAGCTGCGTTGTGGATGAAGAACAAGGCGTAATAGCTTTGAAGGCAATTCACACAGCCTTTGAACTTGCGGGCATCGAAAAAATCCAAATTCCAGCTTAATACTTGTATGGCGGTTTTCGGTAGGGACAGGGCACTACCCTGTCCTTACAAAAATCGAGAGAGAGGACACGGCACTGCCCTGTCCCTACTATGAATTTACTTCATCTTCAGCTTCTAGTGAAATTAAAGTCATTGCTTGATTAATAATTGCCTCTTGATTCACTAACTGTGACAATTCTTTTGGTTCATAACGCCCTTCTTCCACTTCTAGGGAAGCTTTGTTAATAGCTTGTCGATACGCCGTTTCTAAAACCATGAATAACTCTTCCAGTGGCAAGTAAAACCCCGCACCTTTAGGTCGTTTATTTTCCTCCTGAATTTCTAG
>DMYK01000128.1:7124-7442 GCA_003483675.1 Microcoleaceae cyanobacterium UBA11344 | reverse complement strand
AATCAGATGTAATAGTAAAATCACTGCATAGCTGCGAATAGTTTTAATGATGTCTTTTTTGCTCATTTCTTCTAGTTCTTCAACTATAGCTAATGACCCCGGTATATCGCCTTTTAGCAGTAAGCTTTTTAAGGTGAGTAGTTCTTCCATGATGAGTAGATCTATCTTGGGTAAACTTATATTATAGCTCAAAATTAGCGATCGGTTAATCCTAAAATTATTTAACATCTGTATATGATTAGACTGTGTTAGGATCAAATTGGCGATCGCCTAAAAGGGATTTAATCTTATGACTGTAGCAAAGGAACAGATTACTGA
>DMYK01000128.1:3171-7025 GCA_003483675.1 Microcoleaceae cyanobacterium UBA11344 | reverse complement strand
GCATGGGCAACAGTTTTCCTAAATGCTCTACTGGTACTGATGACCAAGGTAGTATTACACTAGATTGGACAAGCTTAGAACCAGAGCGTACAGTCCGCCTATTTTGTCCCTTCAGTGCAGAGCAACCAGTTGATATCTATCACCATACAAAGAATGAAAATGTGGTCGAAGATCTCCTTTCATCATCAACATTAGTTTACTGGTTGCAGTGGTTTAACAAAATATGATAGAACAATCTTCAGAGAGTGCGTCAGAGTTTGAGAAATTACCTGATAATACAGTTGTTTACCGAGCTCTCCGAAAAGGATGGATAGATCGGGATAGATCGATCGTCAAATCGGATGCCTACTATTTACGCAAACGTATAAACGAACAGAGCATTTCTGTCAATTTTTCCATTGAGCAATCTTTGAGTGCATTGAAAAACTGTGAAGGAGTTGCTAGCCTTAATGTAGGCGGAATTCGAGAATTAGGTCTAAATGTAGTACGTGACTCCTCATCTCATGGGAGTATTATAGGCTTGCCCTATCGTGAAGATAACCGTCCAAGGGCTAATGAGCTTGCACTTTTGTTGGCAAGACAGTCTCAAATTGTATGGGAATCTTTGTCAAAATAGTGAAACAAGTTGTCAGATTAAGTAATAGTGTTACTTAGAGTCCTGACTTCTTGAAGAAGTCGGGACTCTGGGTGTCTTTGTAGTTCCTTCGTTTTATTTGACAATAAGTTTTGACTTAATATTTCTTTCGCGATCGCCTCCACCACCGGCACACAAACCGAATTCCCAATTTGCTTATAACTTTCCCCCGCACTCGGATAACTTTTAAAATCTTCAGGAAAACCCATAAGTCGATAACATTCTTTGAGCGTCAACTTTCTCACCAAATCTCGATCGGGAAAATAGATAAAAAACCTGCCCGATGTTTCTTGCGAAGGAATTGTCGGATGCACGCCATCCACCGAATAAATGCGATTTGGCTGTCTGTGAACCCTAGATAAATGTTCTGTATTCGGCCTCACGCCAGTTTTCCAAGTACCTTTATTTCTGTAACCTACAAATACAAGTCCCGAATCTTGCTTTCTCGGATAATCAATTAAAGTATACTCTGATTTATCCAATATTTCAAAATCTCCTGTCTCGTCTAGAAATTCCCTGAGTTGCGGCGTAAACTTGCTTTTAAGTCGAGAAAAATTGAATTCTTTACCTTTAGTTGCAATAATGAATATTCTTTCGCGGTGTTGAGCAATACCAAAGTCTTTAGCATTCAGAATTTGATAATTGACGCTGTATCCCAAATCTTCAAGACTGGCAATAATTACTTGCAAGGTATTTCCCTTGTCGTGATGGATTAAGTGTTTGACATTTTCGAGAACGATAACTTTAGGTTGCTTGACTTTGATAATTTTACAAATCTCGAAAAATAGCGTACCTCTAGTATCTTCAAAACCTAGCTTTTTGCCGCAAATGCTAAAAGGTTGGCACGGAAACCCGGCGACTAAAACATCAAAGTCTTCTAAATCGGCTGGCTGAATTTTACTGATATCTCCAAAAGGGATTTCGCCGAAATTTTCCGTGTAAACTTCTCGGCATTTGCTATTAATTTCGCAGGAAAAAACGCATTCAAAGCCAATTCTTTCAAAACCTTGTCTGAAACCTCCTATTCCCGAAAACAAATCTATAAATTTCATTTATAATTTAATACTCAATGTTACTCAACCAATAATAACATATTTTGTTTCTCTCTCTTATTTCACTCTGCGTTCTCTGCGCCCTCTGCGGTTCATTATCCCAATCCTTAAAAGTCGCAGAACCCCGATCGGCATTACCGTGTCCCTATAGATTAGGACTAAGACAAAAAAACCCGGTTTCTGAGAAAAATCGTGCATCTCTGTGAGAGATATTGACATAGAAACCGGGTTTTTGACCCGCGCCGGACACGGCAATGCCGTATCCCTACAGATATCGCGTTGAATGTCGATCGCCCAAAAACTCCCAAACTTGTGCCACAGCCGACTAAACTAGAAATAGCAGAAAAAATTACAGCTATTGTTTACTTCCTTTCGCCAACCATGAATCAAACCTTGGACAACCTCACCGCAATTGATGACAAACTATCCAAACGCCACATCGATCTAGATCCAGGCGGCTACTTCATCATCTATCTCGATCGCACAACCAGCTTAATTTGTGCCAAACATTTCACCAACATCATCGACGATCGAGGCCTCGCCATCGATCCAGAAACCGGCGAACCCATCCCCGCCCGCGGCAAGGTAGAACGCACTCAGTATACACTTTTTACCGGCAGAACCGCCAAAGAACTTTGCGTCAAAATCTTAGAAGAAACCCGCCCCAATCCGGTGACACTGTTAGATCACGCGGCTTATTTGGGACGGGAATTTTTGCGGGCAGAAATTGCATTATTGAGCGATCGAGTATACGTTCAAGATTAGTAAAGAACTGCCAAAAATGCTTGACAAAATGGCAACTCATCCCATCTAGCAGCACTCGATCACGAAAAACCTTGATACCAGAAATAAGTCACCATCGGAATCACTGTCGCCAACACCAACAGCACAACCACTATAACTGTGGCATTACCTTGGTCTGTTTCTTCAGCTTTTTTAAACGTGCTTTCAACTTGAGTGTTGTCAACAACTTCGGGAGCACCGGGATCGGGTTGGCCCGACAAAACTGTCACAATGCGATCGCTAGCAGCAGTAAATGCCTCATTGTATTTGTTACCTTCCCGCAGCGGCACTTGCAGGGTTTCCCCAGCCACACTCTGGGCAATTTCATCGGTGAGCAGAGATTTCACCCCTTCCCCCGTCCGAATTGCCGCACTGTTGGTAACAGTGTCGAGAACGAGTAAAATTTGATTGGTCTGGTCTTCTGTTGCGGGAAACCACTGTTCAAACAGTTGATTGGCAAAGCTAGCAGTCGTTTCGCCGTAGTCTAAGCGGTGGATGGTGACAAACCTGACTTGTTTCCCTGTTTGCTTTTCCAGGTTGTCTAGCACGCTGCTAATCGTGCTTTCGCTGCTGCGGCTGAGTACATCACCTTTGTCCCACACCCAGGTGCGATCGCCCGCCGACAACACCGGCATTTCGTAGACACCAGTCGCGAATGCAGGAAACACAGCCATCTGGGAGGCGATTAGGGCGATCGCGATCGTCGTCACCAAAGGTAGGAGATATTTTCTCCAACTAAATACTTGATTGCCGAGTCTTCTCATAAGGTTGACCGTAAAACAGACTTTTTCCCAAAAATACTATAGAAACCCCCTTAAAATTCATTTTATAGAGGGCAATATTGAAAATTAGCTCAACCGTCGAACTCCCCGCCCGATTCTTTTCGGATTTTAACTATGGAACCCGCAGACACCTATAAAGGTTGGATTATTCAGTCCCAGAAAGTATTCTACGTCGAGGTTTGGGATAGCCGCGGCAACCGCCACGTCGCTGTCCAAAATGCCAAGACTGAAGAGGAAGCTTTGGAATTGGCCAAAAAATGGATTGACAAATACGAGTCAAAACCGGGAAGGATGCCGATGGATGAACCTCATCCCTTCGGAGACGTGATCGATATGCCATTTTGAAGTAATTAGTTATTAGTCATTAGTCATTAGTTATTAGTTATACGAATCAACAAATAACAACTCAAAACTAACCAATAATAACTCACTCCTGACTCCTGACTCCTGACTCCTGACTCCTGACTCCTGCTACGAAACTCCGCGCAATTTTAGCGTATTTTCTCCCAAACTTTGAGCAAATTGATCGAACCTTTCAGATCGCTTTTCATCCAACAATTCCCACTCTGGACTAAAAGCTTTCCCAGCTTGTCCGATCGCAAT
>DMYK01000128.1:0-3106 GCA_003483675.1 Microcoleaceae cyanobacterium UBA11344 | reverse complement strand
TTTAGGTTGATAGTGCGTCCAGGACTGTTAGTGTAGGCACTATCTCGATCGGGACGAAAACGCCACAATTAATCAAGAACGCGCCCCCGCAGAGCAAGTACGGTTGGCTTGACCGGAATTTACGCCCGGGGACTGTTGGAGCCGACTCCCTTGGTCGAAGCCGGAAAATAATGCTAAAACTAACTTTGGTGAGAATTGGGTAAGTTTATGGAAGCAGCTTGTTAAAATAGATCAACGTAGCAAATTAAGAGCGGTCAATCTTAGCAGTCTTCAACTTTGGGCAAAGCAATATGAAAAATTCTTGGAAACACTCATGGCTGGGGCATCTAGTTGCCAAAAAAGACAAGTCGAGGCAGAGTCCTAAAACATCAATGCCTGGACGGCATCTTTGGCGCATCCTGGGCAGTTTGGTACTTTCTCAAGGAATATTGCTCTCGACACCGGTATTTGCCCAAACCGCGCCAAACACCATGAGTTACAGTCAGCTGATCGACAAAATAGAAAAAGGACAAGTCAGCAAAATTGAAGTAGACGAAATCCAAGGAACTGCCAGAGTTAGGCTAGAAGGTCAAAAAGCAACCGATCCGACGCAAGTTGTCACCCTGTTCGACTACAACAACCGAGAATTGTACTCGCAAATCCGCGCCAAAAAAATTGACTTTGAAGTCAAACAAACCGCCGACAACAGCGCAGCAGTCAGTTTAGTAGTAAACTTGCTGGTAATTTTCGCAGTGCTGGCAGTGCTGATGGCGATTCTGCGCCGATCGACCCAATCCCAGGGAAATGCCATGAACTTCGGCAAATCCAGAGCCCGTTTTCAAATGGAAGCCAAAACCGGCGTGATGTTCGACGACGTAGCAGGGATCGAAGATGCTAAAGAAGAACTTCAAGAAGTCGTAACATTCCTCAAAAAACCCGAACGCTTCACCGCCATCGGCGCCAAAATTCCCAGAGGAGTTTTGTTGATCGGGCCTCCCGGAACCGGTAAAACGATGTTGGCAAAAGCGATCGCAGGCGAAGCAGGCGTTCCATTCTTCTCGATTTCCGGTTCAGAATTTGTCGAAATGTTCGTCGGTGTTGGCGCATCCCGCGTTCGCGACTTGTTCCGCAAAGCTAAAGAAAATTGCCCCTGCATCGTCTTCATCGACGAAATAGATGCCGTAGGAAGGCAACGCGGGGCGGGGATCGGCGGCGGCAATGACGAACGGGAACAAACTCTCAATCAGTTGCTGACAGAAATGGACGGTTTTGAGGGTAACAGTGGCGTGATTATCATTGCAGCTACTAACCGCCCCGATGTGCTCGATACGGCCTTGTTGCGGCCGGGCCGATTCGATCGCCAAGTAATGGTAGATTTACCCAGCTACAAAGGGCGTTTGGGGATTTTGCAAGTTCACGCCCGCAACAAAAAACTCGACCCAGAAGTTGCTCTAGATATGATCGCCCGTCGCACTCCTGGCTTTTCTGGCGCTGACTTGGCCAATTTGCTCAACGAAGCAGCAATTCTCACAGCCAGACGGCGCAAAGAAACTATTAGTAACTTAGAAGTTAACGACGCGATCGACCGGATTACGATCGGACTCACCCTCAACCCCCTACTCGACAGCAAGAAAAAGTGGATGACAGCATACCACGAAGTCGGACACGCCCTAGTAGCAACAATCCTCAAAAATGCTGACCCAGTAGAAAAAGTGACGATTATTCCTCGTTCCGGCGGCATCGAAGGCTTTACTAGCTTTACGCTAGACGACGAAATGATCGACAGCGAAGGTTTGAGGAGTCGGGCTTTGCTGTTAAACCGAATTACAGTAGCTTTGGGGGGAAGGGCGGCGGAGGCAGAAATTTACGGGGATGATGAAATCGACACCGGTGCCGGCAGCGATATCAGAAGAGTTAGCAGTCTCGCTAGAGAGATGGTAACGCTTTACGGAATGTCCGATTTGGGGCCTGTGGCTCTGGAAACTCCGAATAATGAGGTGTTTTTGGGCGGGGAGTGGAGTTCGCGATCGGAGTATTCTGAAGCAATGGCAATCAAGATCGATCGACAAGTCCGAGAAATCGCCTTTGGGTGTTACGCAGAAGCTCGCCGGATTATCCGCGAAAACCGCGCTTTGATCGATCGACTTGTAGAGGCTTTGCTAGATCAAGAAACCATCGACGGTGACGAATTCCGCCAAATAGTCGATCGATACACCGAGTCGCCGAAAAAACAATTGGCACCGAGGTAAAAAGTCATTAGTCAGCAGTCAGTAGTCATTGGTAATTGGTAATTGGTAATGGCTAATTGGTAATGGTTCGGTGGGCATTGCCTACTACTTCTTCCCTCTTCCTACTGACAACTAAAAACTCACTAATGACTACCAACTAATGACTAATGACCACTGACTAATGACTAATTAAGATTGTTGAGCGTACATTTCCCGGAGCACCAAAGCCGGATCTACCCAGCGGCCGCCGTACTTCAATCCCCAGTGCAAGTGAGGCCCAGACGTGCGGCCGGTCATCCCAACTCTGGCAATTCTCGCACCAGCCGGCACTGTTTGACCCTGCCAAATTTGTAAACCTTCGCGATCGGTATAATAACGCCCGCCGTTAGCAGTTTCCACCCGGCCTCTGAGGTGACAGTAGATGTGTTCCCAATCTCCCGATCGCACGATCATACCAGTACCGCACCTACCATCTTCCCAAACTTCCGCAATTTGCCCGCCCCACCAATTGCGGATGTAGCTACCTTCCGGGGCCGCCATATCCAACCCGTAATGAAAATCCCCGCCACGGGGGCCGAAGGGGGAAGTGTAGTCTTGAAAATTTTCGACTGGGAAAGAAGCCTCTTGCCACAAATTACCCGTGGCTACTTTGCTTGGTAAGGCTGACTGAGCTTGGACTAACTGCTGATGCAAATAAGGGCTGATCAAAATAATGCCGATCGAAAGTACCAGCAGCAGCATCTGTCTGAGACGAAAAAAGCGTTTTACCGATCTAAGGTCTGTAGAGTCTTGTAAGATTTTTTTCACGGCTCAAAGTAAGAATGTATTTGCGATTGTGCGTTGTCTGTTCGTTGTCTGTTGCGCCAATTCGCGGCAAGATAGCGTGTGAACTCTACCCG
>DMYK01000347.1:3019-7767 GCA_003483675.1 Microcoleaceae cyanobacterium UBA11344 | reverse complement strand
GAATGGCTTGGTGCTGATCTCGATCAAAAGCTGGGAATGACTTCGGACAAGTGGGAAACATTTCAAGCTCAACTTTCTCCCGAACAACAGCAACTGTTAGCGATGAAGCGGAATCAAGAAAGCGATAGTGCGATCGCCACTGCCATCAAATCCACTCCCAAACAAGTCCAAAAACGCTGGGCGCAACTGTTGGATCTGGCTAGCCAGACTCGCAACAGCACCCAAGCCTAACGGGTACTTTACCATGAATGTTACCGTTTTCTTGAGGCTGGAAAATGCGATCGGGTGCGGCTGACTGCAAAGAATGTCCGCCCCTGTCCCCTCTCAAATCTACAAGCCCTGCTGCTAAATTATGACTGCTTTTGATCGAATTCAATATATTAAAAAAACATTACTTTTTTTGAATATTTCTCGTTCCCAAGTTATGCTTGGGATTTTTTTTTACTTCCCGGCTCTGGCTGGGAATGCCTTTTGAGATCAAGTCCGAGCGATCGCACATATTAGATCTAGTCCGGTAGATGAGTGATTGTATAATTTGCGCGCACCCAGGGGCTGGTTTTACCAACCATAATTATTTAAAACAACTATCTCGTAAACCCGCCCCCACCCGACGATAAAATCCTTGATTGAGAATTGTGTATGTGCGATTGAATTGATATCTTGTGCCGCCCTAGTCCGCTGTGGAGTTTAAACCCCACCCCGAACTGCGACTAGGCCGACAAGTGCAACATTTGAATTTATTAGATATATTGAACAAGGTTAGGTCTTTTATAATAACCCTTATGAATGTCAATCTCGCTCCCTCCCCCACTTCTAGTCTCAAACCCGCAGCCCAAAATGTTTCGGCACTCAAACAAGTCTTCCAGACAATTGATGCCGATAGCTGTCCGAATTCCTATAACTTCCATATGCACACAGTGTACTCCGACGGGCGCTTGCAGCCAGAGGAATTGCTCTCTCAAGCGATCGCGATCGGTCTCAAAGGCTTAGCTATTACAGACCACCACAGCACCAACGGCTACGCTCAAGCTCAAATTTGGTTGGATAATTGGAAATTCAACCATCCCGACAACAGCGCAACACCGAGTCTCTGGACTGGGGTTGAAATTAATGCTGAATTACTAAACAATGAGGTACACATTCTCGGTTATGGCTTCGAGCCACAACATCCCAGTCTTCAACCATACTTACGAGGTAAAAGTACAGAAGGCACTTATGGTTATTCAGCCTCCAGGGTAATTGAAGCTATTCATGAAGCAGGAGGTTTAGCAGTTCTCGCACATCCTTGCCGCTATCGATCGACCGCTGATAAATTAATCCCAGAAGCCGCTCATTTCGGCATTGACGGCGTAGAAACTTACTATGCTTATACTAACCCCAATCCTTGGAAACCAAGCCCCAAACAAACTGATTTAGTCAAAGAATTAGTAGAAAATTACGGTTTGCTTGGAACTTGCGGAACTGACTCTCACGGCCTCAGTATTCTAGTCCGAGTCTAGATATAGCAACCGCGCCTGGCGGCGTCTGACGCAAAGCGCCAGACATCCTCGATCGCCAAAACGTAAACAACTAAACCGATCGATTCTTTTGCGGATTCGACTCTTTAACCAAGACTCTTCTTTGCTCAATCAAGTTGAAGTCTCTGCCCATACCTGCTGGATTAGTTTGGGGGCCAGAAATCCGATCGCCTCTTAATTAAAGTGCATTGAGATCGCCTCCTCTCAAACTCAAAGGCGATCGCTGTTAATTCCACTCAAGTAGGGCCCACAAAGCCCACGCTACAGAAACTATATTAAAACAAAAACATTGGCCGTCAAAGCGTCTTTAGCAACCCCTTGAACGATACCCAAATAACTGGAGCCGACTTTAATTGCTGTAGAATTGATATCAGCCAGCCGTGCATTCACATTCAAACTTACATCTTCAAAGGTGAGGCTAGCAAATGTATTCCCGTCAGTTAGACCAATTTTGTCCCCAGCAGTAAAGTCTATAATCACATCTGCATCTGTTAAACTTGTCGCCACCACCAGCCCCCCAGCTAAGACAAATGTATCGTTTCCGCTGCCACCTGTGAGAAAGTCTTGATTGCGATCGCCATACAGTAAGTCGTCGCCGTTACCGCCAATCAGGCTATCTTTGTCTTTACCGCCCCGGATAGTGTCATTGCCTTCTCCTCCGGTGAGAATATCGTTGTCATTGCCGCCGAATATCCCGTCGTCACCAGCACCGCCATCAAGGGAATCCGACTCTTTACCGCCGGATAAACTGTCGTTACCTGCCCCTCCGTCAATTCTATCGGCTCCTTGCATTCCGTTAATGGTATCAGCGCCACTTGTCCCGGTAATATTGTCGCTGCCAGATAGTGCAAATATTGGTTTGCCAGCAGCAACCGGGGGAAGTGAGAACAGCAAAATATTGTCATTATCGTCTGAGAGGTTGTAAAACCCATTGCTAACAGTGTTTGCTGGTTGCCCAGTAGGATTGCCAGGGGGGCCGGGGGTACTGATTGCAGGTGTTACGATTAATACAGGCGTGAAAATACTCTGCGTCGATGTTCCGGTAGTCAAATTACCCGTCGATGTTCCGGTAGTCAAATTACCCGTCGATGTTCCGGTAGTCAAATTACCCATCGGCGTTGGCGATGGTGTCGGATTAGCAGGTGTTGGTGTCGGAACAGGTGTTGGTATCAGTATCGGAACAGGTGTTGGTGTTGGTATCATAACAGGCGTTGGTGTAGGTGTTGGTGTCATAGTAACAGGTGTTGGTGTAGGTGTTGGTGGTGCCGAGTTTAATTGCCGTAGCACTAACAGCAACTCCTCCATTCAGATTCAAACTTAAGGCTCTGCTTTGAACTTATCGCATAAGTGTTCTGCAATAAGTTGACCAACTTGCTCATGGCCTTGACTATTCCAATGACTTTACAACTTAGTTTTGCGCCCGTCCTAAATTCTCTTCCTACGAGCACCTCTAATAGAGTGAAGTTTGCATGAATCAGTTTATTTTTGGCTGATTAACTAACACTTTACTGTTTGCCAAAAGCAAGTTCAATAGTTTATTGATTTGACTTATTTATCTTTCAAGAAACTATAAATATAACTTATTTGAGTTGCGATCGCCCTATTGATTGAGTTCGGACAGATTAATTTTTTATAAAAAATACTCGCTACTTTTTCCCCGCACCAGCAAGCAACTTTTTACCGGGGTGCGTGACAGTCCACAGTCGCAAGCAGCGAATCAAAGATTTCTCGCTGTCACGCACCCTACAATTACCGTTCTGGAAAAAGTTGGCAAGACCGGTTAGTTGGCTGATTAGCCCAATCCAAACGAGAATTTTCAAACCGATCCATCCAACCTTCTAAATAAGCCCGATTAGCCTTTCTTTCCTCTGGATCGGATGTATTCATAGGATGAGGTGCTAAACCCAAAATAGTCGCCGTCGTCACGCAAAACATCGACTTTTGGAAACTCTGACAAATTTGCACCCGCACATCATCTTCACCCCGACAGCTACTGCGATAAACTTCGTGCAAATACTCCGGCAAAAAATGCCGCATATCTTGCATCAATTGAGTTGGCGGAATCCCTGCACCTCCAATAGGTAAAGGATCAGCAAACAAAGCCCCGTAGGTAAAATCTCTTTGTTCTTCTGGGATTTGATGGGCTTGCGCGTTGTAGGAAACTGTGCCAAAAAAAGCCATACCCCTAAAGAAAATTGACTCTACATAGGGAATCGCTACATCTGCTAAAAACGTTAAATTAGCTGCTGCTGGAATGATATCGTAGACTTCACCGCTAATCTTAACGCTGTAGGTAATTGGTAGATTAGCCGCCGCTACCAAACCTGCTAATATCAAATCAACTACGTCAGAAATAGACTTAGTTTCTCCTCGATCGTAGGAATCAGATAAGTCCATAAACAAATCACTCATTACCCGCCAAAACTGACCGAGACCGGTGTAATAAGCCAGCATCCGCACTTGTTCCGGCAAAAAATTAGGAAATGCTTTGTTAAGTCCCTGCATGAAAAAATTGCCTTTCAATTTAGCAGCGATCGCCTTTTCTGTCAAACTGCTAAATTCCGGCGAATCCAAATAACTGTCCAAACCACCGCCACCGTGCCAAAGCATAGTTTTCATGCAATATTCGGCATACTCAAAATTTATGCGATCGTGCCACAAATAGCGCATTAATTTCGGCAGAGTGACTTCCCCATTGAAATATTTAAAAAACGGGAACAGCACTAAAAACTGTTCTTCTGCAATATAGTTGAGATTCCGAGAATAGGCATCGAGAACAATAGCGTAACTTTTGAGAACGCCAACAACTTCTACTACATTTTCCGCAGAATCAGGAAGTAAAGCTTGGCCTGATTCCAAGAGGTCAATGTATGCAGATAGGGGATGGGAAGATGGTTTTAATACGGTACTTGTCATTTTAATTTAGCCTTAAATGAAGGAAGTTCGGCAGCGATCGATGTACAAGATGTAACGGATGGATTATCGAGAATTAGCTATGAATTAGAAAGAGGTTTGTAGTGGTGTAATATCAAATCCGGTAGGATCGGAATTATTCATATCTCTATTCTCTCCCTCTGTGTCCTCTGTGTTCTCTGCGGTTAAATAATTCCGATACAACCAAAAACGATATAACTGCCCATCCTAAAAACCTCACTTTCAACTGTCGTGCCCTGAGCGGAGTCGAAGGGGCAACTGTCAACTGTCAACAGTTTATTTTAAGTTTTGAGCGAT
>DMYK01000347.1:1324-2940 GCA_003483675.1 Microcoleaceae cyanobacterium UBA11344 | reverse complement strand
AATACCAGAGAAGGAATGCGATCGCCCCAGCGCACTTGTGGTAAACTAACCACCAAATCCGAAAGGCGGCCGAAAAAGACGCGGTTGACCATAATTAAAAAATACACTGAAGTCAAACCAGTCCCGATCATGCACAGCAAAGTTTGCACCGGAAACACTTCTAAACTACCGCGAAATACCAAAAATTCAGCAATAAATCCAGCCAAACCCGGAATACCCGCACTCGCCATTACGCCGACAATCATTAGACTACCAATCATTGGCAAACCGCGATCGGGATTAAACAAACCTCTAAGCACGTCTAAATTGCGGCTTCCTGATTTTCTGTAAACAACGCCGACACTTAAAAACAGCAGTGCCGAAATTAAGCCGTGGCTTACCATTTGCACAACAGTACCCAACAAACTCACCGGAGTAGCAGCAGCGCTAGCCAACAAAATGTAACCCATGTGAGCGATCGAACTATAAGCTACCATTTTTTTCATATCTTTTTGGGCGATCGCGCAACTCGCCCCATAAAGCACGCTGACAACAGCCCAACTAGCAAGCCAAGGTGCAGCCACCGCCCACGCATCAGGAAACAAACCCAAACCAAACCTCAACATCCCGTAAGTGCCCAACTTCAAAAGCACCCCCGCCAGCAACACCGAAACCGGAGTCGAAGCTTCTACGTGAGCATCAGGAAGCCAAGTATGAAAAGGCACCAAAGGAATCTTAATTCCAAAAGCCAGCAATATCCCAGCCAGCAAAACAATTTGCCTTACCAAAGGCAAAGGCAAACCACCTTGTAAATGTGATGCACCAACAGCACCAACCATGTCAAAACTAGAAGCACCACTCAGCCAAACTACCCCCAAGAAAGAAGCCAACAGCACAATTCCCGAAAACGCAGTATAGATTAAAAACTTAGTAGCAGCATAACCCCGACGTTCGCCTCCCCAAATTGCAATTAACAGGTAAAGCGGTATCAGTTCCACCTCAAAAAACAAGAAAAACAGCAGCAAATTTTGAGTCAAAAAAGCCCCAGCCACGCCACCAGTAATCAGCAAAATCAAAGAATAATAAAGTCTCGGTCTGCGAAGAGACTCATCTGTACTGTAAATAGCCACCCCTGTCAGCAGACAATTTAAAATCACCAAAGGCAGAGACAAACCATCAACACCGAGATTGTAGTTCAATCCCAAAACATCGATCCAAGGAATAAATTCTGCAAACTGCAACTCACCGGTACTGGCATCAAACTGAGTAGCCAAAACCACCGATAAAATAAAAGTTATACCTGCAATGGCGATCGCAGAATTCCGAACAATTTTAGAACTCACCGAACCAGGCCAAAACCCAATCAGAGCCGCCCCCAACATTGGTATCCAGATTAAAGCACTGAGCATCAATTAAAACTTTCCTTTACTACAGATTTTTAAACTATATTTAAGATTAGCGCAAAGCCAGACAATATAAAAGCGATCGGCTGATTTTTTTACAGAGGTTCAAATATCAATAAATTCATCTGCGTTCATCAGTGTTCATCTGCCTGCATCTGCGGTGAAAAGTTGTCTTGAGAGAAGGCGAAATTATTTCACTTCCCGAACTTTGACCCGGTTCGCAAGTTCCGGTTG
>DMYK01000347.1:0-1176 GCA_003483675.1 Microcoleaceae cyanobacterium UBA11344 | reverse complement strand
GGTTTAAAACTGCCAAATTATCAACGCCAGCAACACCGCCACACCCCCCGCAATAGTCAACACATAAAACTGCGACTGACCGGTGCCGCTATACTTCAAGCCTTCACCGCTGAAAATTGTCGCAAAACCAAACAAATTAACCGCCCCATCCACCACATACCTGTCAGTCCAAGCGCTGATTTTAGCAATAGAAGCAACAGCCCAAACCACAGTCAATCGGTAAATGCGATCGATATAAAAATCGTAAGCCAACAAATCCTGCACAGCCGGAATCGGTAATCGCACCGGCCGAGGTAAAACCCCATACCAATAAATCGCCACCCCGATCGCACAACCAATCAACCCAGATAACANNAACAGCAACAGCGGTGTATCCAGCGTCTTCAACAGCAAATTTAAAGCATCAAAATCCCCCGTTTTAGCCCAAGGCCCACTCCAACTAATTAATAATTGCCACCGCTGCAACATCCAAGGTACTAACAACCCGGTAACAGTCAAAATTACCATCGGTAAAGCCATTAGCCATCCCACTTCTGGAGTTCTGCGAGTTTTAGGCTGCGGTTTTCCTGCAAACACTAAACCGAAGACGCGAGTTAAATTGAGCGCTGTCAAACAATTAACTAACAGCAGCACAACTACCAACCACAAAGGTACTGTCCAAAAACCGTTAAGCCAGCGCCGCATCGCCCAAAAATTCCCCAGCGGCAACAGTGCTACCATCCCCGCAGCGCCTACTACAAAAGCCGTAGTCGTGGCTGGCATTCTCGACCACAATCCCCCCATTTCTGTTAAAGTTTGAGTGTTGGTAGTCGAAATAATTGACCCAGCGCTCATAAATAATAGTGCCTTGGAAATCGAGTGCGCGAACAGCAACAGCAAAGCAATGTCAACTTGATTTAGCCCCACTGCGATAAACACTAAACCCATAGAAGCGCTTGTAGAATGCGATAATGTTCTTTTTAGGTCGATTTGGGCGATCGCCACCAGAGAAGCCCCAACAGCCGTCACCACACCCAAAACCACCAACACCCCACCAGTCATCGGCGAAAGCGCCAAAACAGGCTGAAGTTTAATCAAAACATAAGCCCCAGCACCCACAACCACCGTATTCCGCATAATCGAAGCCGGGTTAGGCCCCTCCATCGCCTCATCCAGCCACAAATGGAATGGAAACTG
>DMYK01000023.1 GCA_003483675.1 Microcoleaceae cyanobacterium UBA11344 | reverse complement strand
AAATTTTTAGGTAAAACTGACAACAACAAGCAAAGCTGGTGCAAGCTCGATCGGGGTTTGTAATTCTCACTTTGTATCGAGATGTTGGCGGTCGCTGCTCTTAGATCACACCACGCACTGATTAAATATATCCCCAAGCCTCACCATGCAATCAACTTCAACACCTCCAGAAACCATTGATCGACCGTTTATCACCTGGCAGCGAATTATAGACTGGGCCCAGGAACACTACCGCTGCCGGACTTTTAGCAAAGACGAGCGAATTCCAGCCAGACCGGGACTGCTGTATTTAGTACAGAAGGGTTCTGTGCGGCTCGTAGGCCGCGCTCAAGTCAGCGCCATTGCAAAATCGTCAAAATCAGAGATCGAAGCGACTGAAGAAGCTTTTTTGGGCTTCGTTGGCGCCGGCCAGCCCTTTGAACTGGTGGCCCAGTCGCCGTTTACCCTCCAAGCTTACGCCCACGCTGACCAAACTCACGTAGTGTGGATGTACTGGCACGATTTGGATAATTGGCCTCACTTCCGCAGAGAAATTTTGGATGCGTTTCGCTACCAGCATCAGCGGAAACTGCTCTGGCTAAGCACTTTGGGACAACGCCGGACGATCGACCGCTTGCTGGGATTTCTCACTTTGTTGATTGAAGAGTTCGGGGAACCCTATGTAAGTGAGGCCAAACCGAATGTGGTTCGCGGCTATCGGTTACCTTGGACTCTGACTCACTCTCAAATTGGCAGTGCGATCGGCTCGACGCGGGTGACGGTGACGCGGCTGATGGGTAAGTTGCGATCGAAAGGCTTGATTAATACTGAGGAGGATAATTTAATCTGTTTGCTGGCTAAGTCCGATCGACCTTCGCCAACCAGCAAACAGCAGAAGGCAAAAGAAGCGATCGAAGAATCTGCATAAAAGCCAGCTGGCGATCGCCAATAAACTGCGGTCTTCTGTGAGTTTTTTGCCGATCGCAGCGTTTTTCGCTAGACATTTTACCACCAATTCTGTAAACTTTTAACGTTCTCTCTCTTGTGAGATCGACAATGACCAAGGCTCAGCAAAAATCGACGATCCCCAACCCGAAACGGGTGGTATTCTGCGACTTTGACGGCACGATCACCGTTGAGGAAACTTTTGTGGGAATGCTCAAGCATTTCGCGCCGGAATTATCATCCCAACTGATGCCTGAAATGTATGCTAGAAGGCTGAGTTTGCGATCGGGAGTGCGGCAGTTACTGGAGTCGATTCCCTCGGAATGTTATGGGGAAATTGTCGAATTTTCCAGGGGGAAATTGATGCGATCGGGATTGGTAGAATTGCTGGATTTTTTGGATGCTAAAGGGGTGGATTTTGTGATAGTTTCCGGTGGCCTGCGGGTGATGGTAGAAACAGTAATGGGCGATTTGGTCGATCGGGCCAGCGCTATTTATGCTGTGGAACTGGACGCGACGGGGCCTCGCTTGCAAGTAAATGCAGAGTTTGAAGGGGATACGGAATTGGTGTCTAAGGTGCGGGTGATGGGGCTGTACGAGGCCGAGTCACAGGTGGCGATCGGAGATTCCCTGACGGATTTTAACATGGCATTGCAGGCTTCATCGGTGTTTGCGCGCGATCGGCTGGCCGAGTATCTAGACTCACAGCAAAAGCCTTATATTAAATGGGATAATTTTTTTGATGTCCGAGAAAACTTGTCCCAAAAATGGAATTAAAACTCAACCAGTCCTGGACGCAGAAACCCTATTTGTAGGGTGCGCATTGCGCACCTTACTACTATGGATAGTGTAAAAAATGAAAATTTGCGTCCAGGAGTGTACAGGTAAAAGGTAGATAAACAACTGAGGATTTACGAATAATGAGTGTTGATTTGAGAGCAGATTTAATTGCCGCAGCTAAACATTTTTACGATCGAGGTTGGATGGTGGGCACAGCCGGCAATCTTTCGGCCCGCCTAGACGATGGCAGTTTTTGGATTACTGCTAGCGGCCGCCCAAAAGGGCAGTTAACCGATCAAGATTTTATCAGAATGAACTTAGACGGCGATATTGTCGAACAGCCTGTTTCCGAGAGTCGCCCTTCAGCAGAAAACAGCATTCATTTAGCTGTTTACAATAGTTTTCCAGAGGCGCAAGCTTGCTATCACGTACACTCGATCGAAGCAAAATTAGTCTCTCGCTTAACAGCAGGAAATGCAGTACCTTTGCCCGGTATTGAAATGCTAAAAGGTTTGGGGGTGTGGGAAGAAAACCCGCAGGTGTCGATGCCCATATTTGCAAATTATTTGTCAGTGCCGAAAATAGCTGATGAGATTTCCCAGGCCTTTGCCGTTTCGCGGCCAGCAGTACCCGCTTTGCTAATTCGCGATCACGGCGTTACAGTCTGGGCAAACTCCCCCGAAGCCGCCTACAATTACATAGAAATTGTCGAATACATTTTTCGCTACATGGTGACAGCTAGCCAAGTGATTCTATTTGAGATTTAAGATTTTATACTTTAGGAAGAGGCAACAGTTATGGCTAAATATACCAGAATTCTATCCATAGATGGAGGCGGTATTAGAGGAATTATCCCCGCGCAAGTTGCAGTTAGCATTGAAAAAAAGCTGCAACAGAAAAGTGACAACCCCGATGCAAGAATAGCGGACTATTTTGATTTAATCGCCGGCACAAGTGCGGGAGGGATTTTAACTTGCATTTATTTGTGTCCCGATGCCGAAAATCCCCACAGACCCCGGTGGTCGGCCCAAGACGCTGTTAATTTTTCGATCGATAGTGGCCGCGATGTTTTTAAGAAATCCTTTTGGCAAACACTCTATTCCCTAGATGGTTTGATCGATGAAAAATATCCGAGCGATCGCTTAGAATTATTTTTGGGGGCAACTTTTAGAGATTGCAAACTCAGCGAACTGCTGAAACCTTGTTTAATTTCCAGTTACGATATCGAAAGGAGAAAAGCTCACTTTTTCAATCAAATAGATGCTAAAACAAATCCAGAAGAAGACTATTTTATCAGAGATGTAGCCAGAGCCACATCGGCTGCTCCCTCCTACTTTGAAGTTCCCAAAATCCGCTCTTTGACAAACGAATCCTACGTTTTAGTTGATGGGGGAGTATTCGCCAACAATCCCGCACTTTGTGCCTATGCAGAAGTGAGAAGTAAATTCAGGATTCCCGACGAACGCCCCGACAGAGGCCCAACTGCAAAAGATATGGTAATCTTATCGCTGGGGACGGGATCAGCTCAACAAAAATATCCCTACGAAGAAGTGAAAAACTGGGGTCAATTAGAGTGGGTTCAGCCTTTGATGGATATCCTGATTACCGGAGTTTCAGAAACTGTCGATTATCAACTAATGCAAATTTTTGATTCCATTGAAAAGCCCAATCAATATTTGAGAATTAATCCAGATTTGAGTAATGAAAAACCCATACCAATTGATGAAGCTTCCGAAGAAAATATATCGGAACTGGTGAGAATTGGCCAGGAGCAAGCAGGCAATTCTAATCAGAAGTTGGATCGGTTTATTGACTTGCTGCTGACCGAATAATTAGTTAGGAATACCCAGATCTCCGACTTCTTTAAGAAATCGGGGATCTAACATTAGTTATTGTGCAGCAATCTTAGATATAAAATCTAAATCATTGGTTAAAAAATACCAAGAAAAGGGCGATCGGCATTTAGATGAAACCTTTAACAACAGGTGGTTTCAGCGGTTTTCTGTCACCCTGTTTCTGGGCGGCCAAGTGCTATTGCGAATCCTGAGTGGCAAAATTGACCGCCGCAAAATCATGGAGCATTTAGTAACAGTAGGGTTAGATTCTTTGCGCGCTGTACTACTAATAGCCTTCTTTGCCGGCATGATTTTTACCATTCAATCAGCCAGAGAATTGATTCGGTTTGGGGCGGTAGGTGCGGTGGGAGGTGCTTTTGCTTTGGCATTTTGTCGGGAATTAGCACCTGTTTTAACAGCGGGCGTAGTGGCGGGACAAGTGGGTTCGGCTTTTGCAGCGGAAATAGGCGAAATGCAGGTGACGGAACAAATAGATGCCCTGTATATGTTGAGAACAAATCCGGTTGATTATTTAGTAGTGCCGCGGGTGATAGCTTGCTGTGTAATGCTGCCGATTTTAACGATTTTTTCGGTGGCGGTGGGGATTGTTGGTGGGCTGTTTGTAGCGGCTGTTTTTTATGGTTTGGAACCGTCGGTATTTTTGGAATCGGTGCGGACTTTTTTGGGGCCTTGGGATTTAGTAACTGTGGTGATTAAGAGTTTTATTTTTGGGTTGATAATTGCGATTGTTGGTTGCGGTTGGGGGTTGACGACGACGGGGGGAGGAAAGGGGGTTGGACAAGCTGCGACGGCGGCGGTGGTGACTTCTTGGGTGTTCATTTTTGTGGCGGATTTCTTTTTGTCGCTGTTAATGTTTCATGAGTTAGGTATTACTAGAAGTTGATGACATTGGCGATTGAAATCAACAGGATTTTTTTCAACCGCAGATGAACGCAAATAAACGCAGATAAAATCCCATCGGCGTTCATCCGTGTTCATCCGCTAATATCTGCGGTTACCAACTCTCAACTTGAGATTTAATCACAATCTGATTTTTTTCAACCGCAGATGAACGCAAATAAACGCAGATAAAATCCCATCGGCGTTCATCCGTGTTCATCCGCTAATATCTGCGGTTACCAACTCTCAACTTGAGATTTTAGATTGGAGAAAGGAGGGCGATACACTCGAATTGCCTGAATAGGCACTTTCCCGTTAGCTTCAGGAACGATTTCAAGAATATGTTTGGAATTGCTTAAATTCTGAGCCAATGTGGTATAATACTCGCGGGTTGAATCTGCTATTTGTGGCGGCATATATGAGTCCACAAACATCGGTTTTACCTGCCATTTAATCTCAAAGCCTTTCGGTGTTTGCTGTTTAGAATATTCAGAGGAATTTTGCAGCCACCAGTTGCTCGGTTCAATGACAACGCGGCCAGAATTTGATACAAATAATTTGTCGTTTGTTCCGCTACCATCGTAACCTGTTTGTGAACCTAAAATGTCAAACTTAAACTTGCTCGCGTCGCTGTTAATTTCTGTAATTACTGCTTTCCAATCTTCGACGATTAGCGGTTTCTGACTGGATACTTGGATAATTGCTGGCCAATCGACNNCCCATAGCATTACTGGGGCGGGTAATGGCATAAAGTTCAGGAAATTCTGAGGGTTTTTTGCCGTCTATGGTAATGCTAGCAGCCGTTGCTTTGTCCTGGAAGGTTTTATCTGCGATCGCATCTATTCTATTTCCTTCAAATTCTAACCGCAATTTGCCATCTTTCCACTTGACATCGCTACCAACTGTATAAGTTTTTACTAAATCTCGATCGGGTTTTTTAGGAAAATTTGGATTGTATCGCAGGTGTGGTTTGATGAGGGCTGCTAGCAGAAAGTTTCCCCAATCGTTGAGGTGAATGTCGTCGCTCAATAGCTGTTTTGGCTGCAAGCGATTTTCTTGCAAATACCGTCTCCAAGGTTCCCGAATTTCTGCGAGTTCGCATCCGTATTTATCGGCAAGTTGAGGCAACCATTGAGTAGAATGAGTGTTGTGCCATTCGGATCTTTTGAGGGCATCAGGATCGTCGCTGCTGTTGCCTTTAGGCTGCCAGGTAATGTGGTCTGAATGCAGCAGTATTTCGCTAGCAGTGCGGCGGCGGATATTGGCAATTATTGCTTCGTAATCTTCATCTCCTCCGTAGACGTGGAAAATTAGCAAGTCGGGATAAAAAGGATATAAATCGTGTTCGCTCGGACGGATTAATAGTGGGGCGGCAAATCCTCCGATCGCCCGATTTTCAATTGTTAAATCTGCATAGGGAAAGCGCTGCTTCAAGTCATTTGCTACATCTTGCGACCATTGTTGTTTAGTGATAGATTGACCGTAAAATAGGATTCGTACTGGTTTGCGATCCGTTGGGGTGCTGGTAGCAAGCAATCCCATTGTCCTTTGAATTCTAGCTCCAAAATTAGCATTATTCTGAAGGGGAGCAGGTAAGGGAAATGGTGGCTCGGCAGCTATTTGTCTGAAGGCTGGAATTAACAGGAAACTCAAACACAAACCAAGTACCCACAAGTAGGTATACTTGTTTGATTTTTGGCTATTTTTTTGGTGTTTTGCCATTGTTTTTATCCTGGTCAAAATTTCAGATCTTACTGCTTGCTTGCACAAATGCCGATCGAACTTCTATCTGAATAGTCCTGCATAAACTCTATCTGTAGGGTGCGCCGTCGCGCACCTTACCGCTGTTAAATCTCAAATCTCAAATCTCAAATTGATTGACAGTGACAAACAATGATATAATGATTGCAGCTCGATCGCACATCACATGGATTACAAAACCGCCCGTAGTTTTCTGATCGATCAGGGAACCGCCCTGGAAACCAAGAAAAACCCCGACGCCTTCCTGATGCGTCTCAAACAAGGTCAACCTCCCGTACCCGGACAGGTGACATCGATTTTATTAGCTTTAAAAATATTGTTTGAAAGCTTGCAAGAATCTCCAATGCTCGATCGGCAATTAATCTCGGCACTGCATTTACTCTCCGTAGAAAGTTTGCAGGAATTTGAAGCCGGATTTCGCAAAGGAGTTTCTTGGCCGCCGCTGCTGAAAGAAGACTTAAATCGCATTGCGATCGCAGTTAAGAATATCTTTTCCGGTGTCTGGAAATAATTAGCTTAGTGCGAGGGCGAGGCGGTTTAAACCGCTAATATACAAACCAATTCCCAGCAGAGGGGGACTAAGAAATCAGGGAGATATTTAAGCTGGATTTAGTATGAGGAGCCAGCGAGATTTTTTTTCGATTCACCCCGCTTCGGGAGAGACTTGTCTCCTTTATTTACTCGGTCAACTCGCGATATTTAACAAGAAAAATTGTCCAACTCTACTACTCGCGAAAGCTTTCCAGCGATGCCAAAAGCTCTGGTAATTCCCCCAACGTCGCCGCTACCAAAGCTTCATCTTTATAAACTCGCGATCGGACGTGGCTCAGATTGGCCGCCGAGGTTTTGGCACCTCGGTATCCCCGATTTCCGGTTGTGACTCGTTCAAATTTTCTGGCTTCTGGTGTCAAGAAAAACATAGTAATATCCTCAATTAATCCTAGGGTTGCCCGGAAAAATTCTCAGCGATTGCTCGATATCTCTATTATTGCTCAGAATTGTAATAGAGATGAAACCATGAAATAATTATTCACGATCGGCAGGGATCAATTTCAACTCCATAACAACTCTTATTAATTTGTTACAGGGAGCGTCCGTTTAATCCGATCGCCCGCGACGACACAAGCAGCCGCAACCAAAAAGGCGATCGCCCCCACAATCGCCGTTGTCACAGCAGGAATCGCCTTGGGTGCCACAAACACCAAAGAGTACAAACTCATCCCCAGGGAAAAACCACCAAAATACAACCCTACGCCGAATCCTCCTCGGCGCGGAGGTACCAGAGACAAAACAAAAGGAACCGCACCGGTAGTAATCAAACTATTAGTAAAAATCACAGCCAAAACAGTCGCAGCCACCATCACCAAGCCCTGACTAAAAACCATTGCCAACAGCAAAACCGCCGTTGCTACCAATCCACCCAACAGCGTGCGCTGGTTTCCAAAACGCACCGCAATTACCCCAGCTAGCAAAGAAGCAACAGCTAAAGCCAAGGTAAATCCGGCCATTAACAACTTAATATCAACACCCGCGATTTGAGTTTGGAAAACATGGGGTAAAATCCGTTCTCCCATCGCCCGACTTCCCCAAGCAACAGCCATTCCCGTCACCGCAATTAACCCCAGCGGCATGATAGAAACTCCCTCAGAAATTGCAGTAGCCGGCGGCAATTCCGACACCGCAGCATCAGGATTAACCGATCGCAAAAACGCAACCGCAGCCAACAATACAAACGAACCAATAGCGAAGGCAAAAGCTGGGCCCAAACTCAGAATAAAATCGCCCGCAACAGGCCTTGCTGCCCCAACCAATCCCCCCACAAGCACTAATAAACTCATGGCTTGGGGCAACTGCGTTTGACTCGCATATTGGCCCAACAGTGACACTGCGGGCGATCGAAACATCGCCATTGCGATCGCCCAAGCCACTATTACCACAGGCAAAATCCAGCGCAGAGGCGAGACTGGATTGCCGAAAATAAAAATAGCAGGAATTGTAATAAATAGCACCGACGACAAGATAGCACCCACAACAATCAGCGGAAAACGAGTTCCCATCCAGTGACGCTGCTTGTCAGAAAGCCAGCCCGCTAAAGGTTCGATCGCAATTGCCAAAGTATCTTCTAAAATTGTGATTCCTCTGTCGAATCCGGGAAAGCCAAATCCGGTCAAAAGTTGAGGTAAATACAGTCGGTAAAGCATCCAACTCAGAGTAATTGCTCCCTGTAAAGCCGCCACGCCCCCTACTTGTCGCCACAGAATTAAAGACTGAGGTTGAGAATTTTTCATGTTTTTGACGGTATTGTATGGGATATTTTATGCGATATTTTATGCGATCGGCAAGGGGCTGGTTGATCTATACTGTTAGCTACCTAAAATACATCTGGTGAAACCCGCGCCTGGTATTTTGAAAGAGGTAAATGGCGATTTATCGTGGCGCGGGGGCGGGTTTATGAGATGATTGGTTTAGGCACTGATGGTTAGTAAAACCCGCGCCTACAAGTTATCATTCTTTAGCTATGTTTTTTGTACCACATCCCCTTGTAGCACCAACAGTTATAGCTCAAATTAGACCGACTGTCGAAAGTTTACCCGATGGAGACTACCGGTATCGAGACTCCTTTGTGATCGATCGACCTTTTAGAGAAATCCAATTTCGCAAACAAGACAGATACATCACCGGCAGCGATTCCGACAAAGCCACGGGTAAAAGCTACTGTTTTCGGGGAATTGCCCTACACAATAACATTATTAACATAACTGTAGCCACTGAAATTTCCCCCAAAACCTCACCCACACAGCAAAGCGAGTGGAAATTGGAGCCGGGAAGCCCAATTAATTTCGACAAACTTTATCCGCTGCAAGCTGGGCCCGGATTACAATTGTACAAATGTTTGACAGCATTTTTGCCAAAATTGAAAGATTAGTCATTAGTTATTAGTCATTAGTCATTGGTGATTCGTGATAGATTATTAGTTATTGGTAGCAGCTAACAAACAACAAATAACAAATAACAAATAACAAATAACAACATCCTAAGAACCAGCATTTTCCAACTCTTCCCTGAGCATTTGTCTGTAGACTTTCGGCAAACTAGAACTCATAGAATTGTTCTCAATTCCATAGCCCAAACTCGTCCAAGTTCCCGACAACATCCGCAATACCTGACTTAATTTTTCCGATCGCAGCATCTGGGCAATATCAGCTTTCCAAAACTTGCGATCGCTCAACCAAGCATAAACCACAGCATCCTGATATTCCGGCTCAAAACTGTAACCTTCCCACAGCAAAAAATTAGCAGGCTGGGGGTGATAGCGCTTAGCCTTATCCTTCCAAGTCGAACTCAAAAATTGATACCTACCCGCCGCCGTAGTACAGTTACCCCGATTCGGGCCATTCACAATCGTCACGCACCAGTCAGGATGGTGACTCAAATCTAATATGTATTTACCACCATAAACAACATGATAAGGTCGAGAAACATTCGACTCGCTAGCAGAAATAGTTCGCATCAGCGCCCGAATGTAAGGATCGCCCGCTTTCATAGCTAGTGGCGGCAATTTGCGAACCTCACTTGCTTGGGGAGATAACGGCGGCAAACCCCGCCAACTGACAGCCAAAAAAACAGCGCCGCCAATCACAGCGCCGATTAATATTAGAAATCCCAGGATTTGAATTTCCGATCGCCTCAGCAAACCCCCCGGTTGACGGCGGAATTTTTGAGCTTGAAACAAAGTCATTTCCATTTCAGCAATTTCGGCCAATTTTGTAGCAGCCCGCATCCGGCGCACCCGGAAATCGTGTTGATATAGTGGCGCAGCCAACAGCGTCAAACTCGACAAAGCCCCAGCCAATCTGAGCAGCCAGAAATCGAATTCACCGGCTAATGCAACTTTTGTCAGAGTAGATATTCCTGCTAGCAATTCCCCCGGATTAAGCGATCGCGCCTGCCAATAAAAAATCGCAACTTGCACCAGCAGCGACAGATTAAATGCCAGAAAGATGACTACTAGAGCATTCAAACCTTCCCGGAAGTGCGATCGAATACCAGTATGTCGGCGCTGGAACTTACCTGCTATGTGAAAGCGGCCAGGTAGCAGAGTTAGTATGGGATTTAAGATGGTGACGGCTAAAAAGTGAACAACAAAGAACAAAGGCAACTGAATTAGCCAAGCAGTTAGCAATAGAGTCAGAAAGCCCAGATCGTCGCTGACTAAAGGAATGCCCCTGTTGACTACGAAACTAAAACTCTGAGCGAGGACAAATGCCCTTAACCAGGAAATCGGATAGGGGAACCAAGCTGGCCACTTGAGAGTTTTCATGCTGCGGGAGGGAAAGTGTAACGGCGTATTCTCAAACTATTAAGATTTTGCCAGATTTGGCGATCGGAAATTTTGCAAGTGCGATCGAGCTTGCAACAGGCTTTCCGGCCTGTTCCACAATACATTAGTTCGCGATCGCATGGGGGCCGAGAAACCGGGTTTTTTTACGAAAATACTTCCTTCTCGCCAGCAGATTCAGTAAAAAACCCGGTTTCTTTGATCGAAGTGCGATCGCGAACTATTTAATCAAACCACACCCGCAAACAATTCCTCAAAACTCTTTTCCGTCGCCTCCGACTTCGCCACAATCTCCACAAGCTGATTGCGAGAAGCCGGCTCAAATAGAGCCTCCACACACACTTGAGCTACCTTAGTGCGGGGAATACTACCATCTGATAGTTTGTCCGCTGACTCCATGACGATCGCATTAGAATTATCCTCATTTTTGAGACCGCCTGGACGGACAATAGTGTAAGTTAGCCCACTTTTTTGCAAATAGTCCTCAGCTTGCTTCTTCCAAACCAGAATCAACCAGAACAAATTCAGCGGGTGGAAAAAGTTAGACACGCACAGAGAAGTCACCAGCACAAAATGCTCAATTCCCTTAGCCTTAGCTGCATCCACCAAATTTTTAGTTCCCTCAAAATCCACCCGATAAGGCGCTGTCGGGTCAAAACCAGGGGCCGCACCCGTCGCGCAGAGCAATACCGTACTATCACCGATGGCATCACTGAGAGATGTAGCATTTAATACATCTCCAGTGACTAACTCAGCTTCCGGGGGTAAAATTTGCCTAGCTGTCTCTAAATTACGGACTAGAGCACGTACGGGAATCCCGCGCTTTACCAATTCAGTCACAATTCGGCGTCCAGTCTGGCCTGTGGCTCCTGCTACAAATGCTTTCATAAATAGAGTTATCCTGAACTAGGGTATGTTTTGTTGCTACCAGCAAGTTTCCATTCTCAATTGTAGGGAGTTTCCTCCCTTGCCACATCCCCAACCCGATTAATAGGCGTGTATTAAAGGAGAGCGAACCATGAAGCAGGATTCCGCCGAATATCCAACCGTTGAGGCTTCTGATCAACTTTGGTATCCAGAACCGAGTTTCCAGCCAACGGAAAGTGAAGGTGCAGATGTAGCCGAGTCAGTTGAGCAGACTTGGTTTCGCACCCATTTTGAAGACAGCATGGAGATGTATGCCGATGCTGAGACGGTGGCCAAGCATTTTAACAATCACAAGAGTTGGTTTTGTCGGTGCGCTTTGCCGATGAAGGCAGAATCGATCGGAGAAAATGGCTACGATTTATTAATCGGCCGTTTTGGTGCTTTCGGCTACCGCGTTGAAGTCAGAATTGGTTTAGAATTACTACCTCCTGATGCCGAAGGGTGCTATTTGATTAGAACAATTCCGGTTCCGAATTATACGCCACCGGGCTATGAAGTTAATTTTTGCTCCGCGATGAATTTGGTGGAAATACCTGCTGACGAGTTTGCCACAAATTGGCCGACTTCCGAGCGTTCTAAGTTGCCACCTGTGATTACCAGTGCTGCGTGGAAGCTGGATTTAGCAGTAGGAGTTCACTTTCCGAAGTTTATTCTCTCCATGTCTGAATCTTTAATTCAAAAAACCGGCGAGGGAGTTTTGGAAAAAAT
>DMYK01000370.1 GCA_003483675.1 Microcoleaceae cyanobacterium UBA11344 | reverse complement strand
ATCTTCCCGACAACACTTACACTCACAAAGGAGTGCAGCGGACGCTCAAACAACACGGCTTTGCTCGTGACGAGCCTTGGGTGGCTGCTTCACAAGTGACGGATGGTTGCGCGGCTCTTACCTTGGTTCTCGAAAGCAGCGATCGAACCCTGGCTGTTTACCCCTTTGATTTCCAATTAGCCTTCACTTATCAGATTAAAGGCAATGCTTTGGAAATTATTCAGCGATACACGAATCTGTCTGAGGAACCTATGCCGTTTTCTAGCGGCTTACACCCTTACTTTTTAGCTCCCGACAAGACCAAGCTGCGCTTTGAGATTCCTGGGATGCAGTACAGAGATCACAACACTCACTCCAAGGATTATTTCACAGGGGTTTTTGACCCGACGCTGGATGAAATTGATGTTTCTTTTGATGAGCTGACCGGTCTGGCTGCTACTGTCACTGACTCGGCGCGGGACTTGCGCCTCACCCTCAGTTACAACTCCAGCTATGCGAGGTTGGTTTTCTGGACGCTAAAGGGCAAGGATTTTTACTGTCTGGAACCTTGGACTGCCCCTCGGAATGCCCTCAACACAGGCGCACACCTGATTTATTTACCCCCAGGCGCGAGTTGCGAGATGCTGGTTCGCATGACCGCAACTTTTTTTTGAAAAAGACTTGCTATTTTTAGAGATGGGTGCTAATGTTAAAAACAGTGTGCGAGAACGAAAGTTTGAGCGGGTCGCTAGCTCAGCGGTAGAGCATTCGGCTTTTAACCGATTGGTCTCGGGTTCAAATCCCGGGCGACCCATAAACAAGTTGTAGGGGCAGTGCCCCCGTGCCTGCCCTGCCCCCGTGCCTGCGCTGCCCCCGTGCCTGCGCTGCCCCCGTGCCTGCGCTGCCCCCGTGCCTGCGCTGCCCCCGTGCCTGCGCTGAATTTTGAGTCGAAGGCTCAGAGTTCAAAACTCAAATTTTTGGTTTCAAAATTACAAATCTGGAAAGATCCTGCGCGATCGGTGGCAAATTGTCTTAATATTGTCCTAAGAATTGAGCTTGCCCAAGACTCACCGCCCAGAAATAACAAGTAATTAGGAGGAATATCTATGGCGCTTGTACCTATGCGACTGCTGCTCGACCACGCGGCTGAAAATGGTTACGGCCTACCGGCTTACAACGTCAATAACATGGAGCAAATCCAAGCGATCATGCGCGCTGCTGACGAAACCAACAGCCCCGTGATTCTGCAAGCTTCTCGCGGCGCTCGCACCTACGCTGGGGAAAACTTCCTGCGCCACTTGATTTTGGCGGCAGTTGAAACCTATCCTCACATCCCCATTTCCATGCACCAAGACCACGGTAATGCCCCTGGTACTTGCTATTCCGCCATGCGCCAAGGTTTCACCAGCGTCATGATGGACGGTTCTCTCGAAGGAGATGCTAAAACTCCTGCTAGCTACGAGTACAATGTCCAAGTTACTCGCGATGTGGTGAATGTTGCTCATTCGATCGGCGTTAGCGTCGAAGGCGAACTGGGTTGCTTGGGTTCTCTGGAAACAGGAATGGGCGAAGCAGAAGATGGCCACGGCTTTGAAGGTGCTCTGTCTCACGATCAATTGTTGACAGATCCTGAACAAGCTGTTGATTTTGTTGAGCAAACTGGCGTAGATGCTCTAGCAGTGGCGATCGGCACTTCTCACGGCGCTTACAAGTTCACTCGCAAGCCGACTGGCGAAATTTTGGCAATCAGCCGCATTGAAGAAATTCACCGCCGCTTGCCGAATACTCACTTGGTAATGCACGGTTCTTCTTCTGTGCCCCAAGAATTGCTGGAAATCATCAACAACAACGGTGGTAAAATCCGCGAAACCTACGGCGTACCTGTGGAAGAAATCCAAAAGGGCATTAAGTGCGGCGTTCGCAAAATCAATATCGATACTGACAACCGTTTGGCGATTACCGCTGCGGTGCGCGAAGCTTTGTTTGCCAAACCCGATGAGTTCGATCCTCGTCACTTCCTGAAGCCTTCGATCAAGTTTATGCAAAAAGTTTGTAGCGATCGCTATCAGTCTTTTGGCGCAGCGGGTCATGGTACAAACATCAAGCAAATGTCTTTGGATGATTTTGCAGCTAAGTATGCTAAGGGCGAATTGAGCGCTCCTAAGAAGGCTGTAGCTGTTTAATAATTTTAAGCAGAGGTAGGGACAGGGCATTGCCTTGTCCTGAAGTCTAAAGTTGGGATTTCCGGGTAGCTTTTGAGTTGCCCGGTTTTTGTTTGTGCGATAGAATAGGGGCAACCACGGGGGGATTGCCCCTACTTTCAGGCGCTTATGTAGAGGCTTTGCGTAAGTTCTGTATTTTAATATTGTTGTCCCTTCACGCTATTTCTTTGCTAAGTTTCTCCTGCACCCACAAATTTAAAAGCGTTTCTGGGGAAACACCTTGACGTTTAGCGATCGAGCGAATTTGCTCTGATAAAGTTACTTGTACACGATAATACGTTACCTCAGATTGAAGATTGACTGAGAACTCAGCAGGAACAGTTTCCTCCCAATAATCGGCCAGATCGCGATCGTCCCAAAACTCACCTATTTGCTGATCAGATTCAGCTTCTGAGATAGCACTTTTACGTTTGCTGGTATTTTCTTCGTTCAGCATTTGTCATGTCCCGTGCAGATAAAATTAATGCTTGCCTATCTTCTTTATAAACAAAGAAAACAATCAAGTAGCCTCCGGCATCAGTTTGTCCCAAAGCAGCATAAACATTTTCACCCTGACGATGCCCTGTTTCGACAAAGCGGAAAACTGCAAAGTTCTCAAAGACTTCTCTAACTTCTTGTGGGCGAACAGAATGTTTTCGAGCTAGTTTTTCAACGATATCCTCTAGCTAGATAAAGCCTGTGATTTCCACTTGATTTATATGTGTCTATCACTCCTCACTCCTAGTTTACCATAGAATGCAAGCTGTTGTATCTACACTGCATGGGCGATCGCATATTGCTTCAACACAGGCGGCACAGTGTTTATTTATGTAGGTTTAGTTAAGGATTTGTTATGAATATTTTGCTAAAAAACTATTGTGTAATGGTTGAATTTCCTGATGTGAGTGGGGCTGAACATTTAGAAATGTTGCAACTTAGAGATGAGTTGGCAAAAGTTGAATCTCAACTGAGTGACGAAGAGAAGGGTTTATTAGCAAATGCCGATCGACGGTTAGTTGAACAAGCAAGGGAGTTTTATGAGGAGTTGTCGAGATTTGTGGATTTAACCCAGAAGCGCAAATTTGAGGAGATTACACCTCAGCGTTGGTGGTGGTATTTGGATGTTTTGGCATTGTTGCCGAATTTGAGGAAACAAGAGTTGACAAGCGGTGTTGTTTGAAACGTTTATTCATTGTCGATGTTTGTTAAGTGCGATCATCTAGTTTTGATATACTGTCTCAACACAGGTGGCAGAGTGTAAAAATTTGCCTTTTGTTCTATCCAGCAGCGCCGCGATAGAGATTGCAGCGCATTTAGCAAATCTGGTAGCGGAATTGTATCATTTTCAAGTAATTTTGCCCGATCGATTGGCTGGCTTTCTTTCGCCAACAACGAGAGAACTTGTTTTTCTAGTTCGGATAGGCGATCGAACTGCT
>DMYK01000368.1 GCA_003483675.1 Microcoleaceae cyanobacterium UBA11344 | reverse complement strand
GCTGTATCCGGGGCCACTTCTCGCAAGCGAGTTAGGGTTTCCAAACCGTGGCTATCCGGTAAAGAAAGGTCAAGCAAAACTACATCAAAGCGCTGTTTGCTCAGATGTGCGATCGCGGAGTGCAGGAACTCAACAGACACCAGTTCCCATTCTACGCCCACAGATACTTCGAGCAGCTCTGCCAGCAAATCAGCATCAGCCGGATTGTCTTCTACCAACAGAATCTTAATCCACATAGCTTTGACATTTTTTATTTTAACATTTTAACTCTTCAAATCTTATGCTAAACCTTTTTGCTTTCCCCTTCCCTTTTTAACTTTAAAATTATTGTTTGGGAATTGTCAGCCGCTTTGAGATTTTAGATTTTAGATTTGAGAATTACTCCCGCGTAAAACGCGATCGCTGTTAGATCCCCGACTTCTTTAAGAAGTCGGGATCTGTTCTGTTTTTTGAGACTTGTCTACTTATTTCCTCGGTCATTATCGGCCGCCAGACATCCTCAATCAATCTCACTACCTTGTTCACATGGGTAAGATCCACAGGTTTAGTAATGTAGCAACTAACGGACAGCGAATAAGCCTTGAGGATCTCTGCATCGGCTGATGAAATTGTCATAATTACCACCGGAATCGTCCGCAACAGCGGGTCTGAGTTAATTTCTGCCAACACTTCCAAACCGCTTTTTTTAGGCAAATTCAAGTCAAGCAGAATTACATCGGGACGTGGTGCGTCAACATACAAACCTTCTTGCTTGAGAAAACTCATTGCCTCAACACCATCTTCAACCAGGTGTAAATTGTTAAATACTTGGCTGTCAGCGAAACTTTCTACAGCAAAGTCAGCATCGCTCGGAGAATCTTCTACCAGCAAAATTTCTATGGGTTTAACAATTTTTAGGTCACTCATAAGCCAAGTATTTATTCATCAGAAAAATGGGTAGAAACCCCGTCCTTCTAGGACGGCTTTACATTTCCCCTTTCGGGGTAGAGGGGTATGGTTGCCCCTCTGTGGAGATCTGGTTGTCTCCTAACACCTATTTCTAGGGTAAAGTTAGCTTCGCCAAGGTTTTAAGAGCTTGTTAGGTTAGCAGCACTTCCTTAACCCGATAAAGATGTTTAACCACTAACGACAGAGCCGGGGACTAGCTACGCATCCGCAGGGTGTCATGACTCAAAAAACGTAGTACACAAGGCACTTAGGCTGGTCAACTATCACCCTCAGTGAGGCACGAAGCCCCGTCGCAAAGAGCGCGGGGTGCTGACTTAAGCTACAGGAAGTTGGACAACGGCTAGCCAGAATTCTTCAATTAACCTAACTACTTTGGTAAATTGTAAGAAGTCTACTGGTTTTGTAATATAACAGTTGGCGTGCAGCGAGTAGGACTTGATAATATCCTCTGGGGCTGCTGAATTGCTGAAAATTACTACGGGAATTAGTTTTAAATTTGGGTCTGTCTTAATTTCTGCTAACACTTCCAAACCGTTTTTTTTGGGCAAATTCAGGTCAAGTAAAATTAAGTTGGGACGGGGTACACTGACATAGGGTTCTTTTTTCCGTAAAAACTTGATTGCTTCGACTCCATCCTCCACGAAATGCAGGTTATTTAAAATTGTACCCTGACTGAGGGCCTCTCTTGTCAAGTCAGCGTCGCTGGGAGAATCTTCTATCAACAGAATTTCTCTGGGCTTAACTGTGTTTGTATTTTTCATAACCGCCACATCCTTTTGATTATTATATAGAAAAATTTGCAGCTAGATCACTGAGATTCTAATTATAGGAATAGTAAAGTAAAAAGTCGCTCCTTCTCCCGACTGAGACTCAACCCAGATCCGTCCGCCGTGGCGTTCCACAATGCGCTGGCATATTGCCAAACCTATGCCAGTGCCGGAATAATCGCGACGGGAGTGCAGGCGCCCAAAAATGATAAAAATGCGATCGGCATACTCGGTCGCGATGCCAATGCCATTATCGCGGACACTGAACAGCCATTCATGATCTTGCATGATAGCAGCAATATGAATTCTGGGGACATCTTGGCGGCAGAATTTGATGGCATTGCCAATCAAGTTTTGGAATAATTGTACAAGTTGAAATTCATCTGCCATCACGGTTGGTAGGGATTCGTAAGTGATGATAGCATTCTTTTCGGCGATCGCAATTTGCAAATTGGACAAACTTTGCTGCACAGCAGCGTTGCAATCCGCAGCCTCAAATTCCTGAGCCCTCGTTCCCAATCGCGAATAAGCTAACAAATCGTTAATTAATTGTTGCATTCTGGAAGCGCCATCAACAATATAATTAATATATTTATCTGCTTTAGCATCCAAATTGCCTTGATAGCGCTGGGCCAACAATTGAGTGTAACTGGTAACGGCTCTGAGAGGTTCTTGCAAATCGTGGGAAGCCACATAAGCAAATTGTTCTAATTCTTGATTGGAACGCTTCAAATCAGCAGTAAGTTGCAGCATTTGCTGCTCTACTTCTTTGCGGTCTGTAATATTGTAAACCAAGGCACAACTGGACAGCAGATTACCTTTTTTATCCAGGACTTGACTGGTAGACATATAAGTCCAAACATCTTTACCATCCTTACTTTTTAGTCTCAACTCGTGTCTTTCAGCAATTCCTGGCTTGCCCCGATCGACATATTCGCTAGTTTGCTGTTTTCCCTCTTCGTCCATGAAATCAAAAAGCGCTCTCCCGAACATTTCTAATTCGGTATATCCGAGCATTCGCCCCATTGCTTGGTTGACGTAAATCGTGCGAGCCTTGCTGTCAATGACCCAAATACCTTCTTCAGCTAATTCAACTATTTGTCTGTATCGAAATTCACTTTCTTGCAAAGCTGTGTCAGTTAATTTACGCTCGGTGATATCTTTCATAAAACAGTGGTGTCCGTTACAGATCCCTTGTTCGTCGCAAGCTTTTACCATTGTGATTTTGTTGTAAAAAAACAAGCCATCTTTCCGCACACCTCTAGCTTCAACTTCTACTTTGCCCGAAGTTAGCATTTCATGAACAGCTAATATCAACATCTCAACATCGTCAGGATGTATGGTTATTCGCCATTCCATGCCGATCATTTCTTCTGGTTTGTAACCGCATTTATTAGCGTAAGCTCGGTTAACATTCACGTAGCGTCCTGAACTATCTAGCCGCGCAATACCTTCCACCGCATTTTGCATAGCAATATTGAGTTCGCGCAGCTCTTTTTCAGCTTGTTTGCGATCGCTAATATCCTGACCAATACCCACAAAACCGTTAATATTTCCCTCGCTGTCATATAACGCAGTCACCGATACCAGCACCGGGAAACGCGAACCGTCTTTGCGAATATAAGTCCATTCATTCTCATCAGCTATTCCCCGGCGCGCCCAGGCAACAAAAACCTCAAAGCCAGGCTTTATTTTCACTCCAAATTCTTGAGAAAGAACTTCAGCTCTCTGCTCCACCTCCAGAGGATCATGAATTATTTCTGGTGTTAATTTACCCACAACTTCCTCTGGCGAGTAGCCTAGATATTGCTGTGCAGCCAGATTAAATGTTTTAATTGTACCATCGGTATCGGCGGAAATAATTGTGTAGTTAGCGCTGTTAATAATCGCATTTTGCAGTTCAGTCAATTCTAACAAAGTTGTCGCATTTTTTTGGCGTTCGCTGATTTCTTTTTGCAGTCTTTGATTAATTATCTCTAATTGAGTGGGACTGGGGAGAGCTAATGCTTGGGGAATCAAAGGAATTAATGCGAAAGCGGTGTAAGCAGAAATTAAAGCGGTAATAAGTTTCAAGCTGCCAGAAAGCCAATAAACAGGATGCCAAAGTGTCCAAACTTCCATCACATGAGTAGTGCCGCAGGAGAGAATGAAGGCTCCAAACAGCAAAAAAATGTTGCGAAAGGGCAAGTCTTTTCGTTGAAAGACAACATAAAGCAGCGATAGGGGTATGGCGTAATAGGCGAGAGCAATCAGGGAGTCTGAGACTATATGGAGCCAGACTAATTCTCGCTGCCAAAGGTAACAGTGGCCATGAGGAATATACTTCCCGGTGAATAATAGGTTGTTTAAAAAATTACCGAGCATAAGGTTAAGGTGCAGCTTACAGGAAATCAAGAGAATAAAACCGGATATGACACCATAACTTATAAGTTATCTTAAATTTTTAATATAGTTAGGACTTACGCAAAGTGTCTGTGTCATGCTGAGCGTAGCGAAGCATCTCGGAGATGCTTCGCTACGCTCCGCCCAATTTTATCGGTAAGGTGCGCCGAGGCGCACCCTACAAGTAGAGTCTGTGCGTCCAGGACTAAAGATTTAGCTATAAAAAAGGGGCGAGCCAGAAGCCCGCCCCAAACTCAATTATGCTGTTGCTATTAGCCCAACAGCGCCTGAGCCTTAGCTACCACATTCTCAACGGTGTAGCCAAACTTTTCTAAAGCAACGGGACCCGGTGCAGAAACGCCGAATCTGTCGATACTGATGCTATCACCTTCAGAACCCAAATAACGTCCCCAGCCGAAGCTAGAAGCCGCTTCAACTGCCAACCGTTTAGTAACAGCTTTTGGCAGTACAGATTCACGGTAAGCTGCATCTTGTGCATCAAACAATTCCCAGCAAGGCATCGAAACTACCCGCACTTTATTGCCGGCGGCGCGCAATTTTTCAGCCGCATCAACGCAAAGGTAAGTTTCGCCACCGGTGCCGATTAAAATGATGTCGGGAGTGCCACCGTCATCAGACAAAATGTAAGCGCCTTTGGCTGTTCCTTCCATCGAACTTCCGGCCAAGTTAGGCAAGTTTTGACGGGACAGAGCCATTAAAGTTGGGCGCGTGCGGCTTTCAATTGCCACCTTGTAAGAACCGGATGTTTCGTTACCATCCGCAGGGCGCATTACCAACAAATCGGGAATTGCGCGCAGAGAGGCGATCGTTTCTACGGGTTGGTGAGTCGGGCCATCTTCGCCCAAGGCTACGGAGTCGTGAGTCATTACATAAATAACTCCAGCTTCCGAGAGTGCAGACAGACGAATTGCGCCCCGCATATAGTCAGCAAATACCAAGAAAGTAGCGCAGTAAGGAATCAAACCGCCGTGGAGGAGCAAGCCGTTGGCGATCGCCCCCATAGCGTGTTCCCGCACACCAAACCGCAGGTTACGTCCTTCGTATTGACCTTTTTGGAAGTCTTTTTCACCCTTCAACAAAGTCATGTTAGAAGAAGCCAAATCAGCGGAACCGCCGATCAATTCAGGTAACACAGCTGCCAAAGCATTCAAACATTTTCCAGAATGATTCCGACTCGAATCAGCCGCATCTTCGGGCTTGTAGGTAGGCAAAACTTTGTCCCAACCTTCGGGAAGTTTGCCAGCAACAGTGCGCTCATATTCTGCGGCTTCGGCGGGATATGCTGCTTTATAAGCATCAAAAGCTTTCTGCCATTCTTGCTCGGATTGAGCACCGCGATCGACTGCTTGGCGGAAGTGAGCCAAAGCATCACCAGGAATCACAAACGGCTCATATTCCCATTTCAAGAAATCGCGAGTTGCTTGCACTTCAGCGGCACCCAAAGCAGCACCGTGAGCGCTGTAACTATTGCGCTTGTTGGGAGAACCAAAACCAATAATTGTGCGGACTTTAATCATGGACGGTTTGTCCGTGACTTTCTTAGCTTCTTCGATAGCTTTGTGAACTGCTTCGATGCTAGTATCTTGGTCTAGAGCGTCATTGTCTACAGTAATGACGTGCCAGTTGTAGGCTTCAAAACGCTTGCCGACATCTTCAGTAAAGGCTAAGTTTGTGTCGCCTTCGATCGAGATGTGATTGTCATCATAGAGAGCAATTAATTTGCCGAGTCCGAGGTGTCCGGCCAAAGAACAAGCTTCGCCAGAAACGCCTTCCATGTGGCAACCATCACCCATAATTACATAGGTGTAGTGGTCAACAATGGTGTTACCGGGCTTGTTAAATTTAGCGGCGAGGTGAGCTTCTGCCATTGCCAAACCGACACCGTTAGCAATGCCTTGTCCCAGGGGGCCTGTGGTAACTTCTATGCCTTCTGTGACGAAGTTTTCGGGGTGTCCGGGGGTTTTGGAGTCCCACTGGCGAAATTGCTTGATGTCGTCGAGGGTGACGCTATCGTAGCCGGTCAAGTACATGAGGGCGTACTGTAGCATACAGCCGTGGCCGGCGGAGAGGACGAAGCGATCGCGATTGAACCACTTGGGATTTTTTGGGTTGAACCGCATAAACCGATCCCACAGCACGAAGGCCATAGGGGCAGCGCCCAT
>DMYK01000367.1 GCA_003483675.1 Microcoleaceae cyanobacterium UBA11344 | reverse complement strand
GTGTGTTGACGCTTGCTGGGCTGACATGGCAATGCCTTTGGTACGCCCCAAGGTTTCGGGGATATTGACTACAACAGTCAATGTAGTATTTCCATACCTTTAGTTCCTTATTATGCATCACGTATAACCAGGGAGTTATGAGTTCGTCCTGAGCCTTGCGTTGGATCAGTATTTTCTCTGATTCTAACGGTCGTTCGGAAAACATTTAATGTTTGATACTGCCGTATGTTGGCGACGGGAGGCTGGTTTTACCGATGCTGGGTGGATGGCCTCAAGTATTGCTGTAGCTACAAATTAATAGTGCGATCGCTCCCCCTGGCATGGTAAGTTTTGTCAAAAAAAGGTGCAAGCCAGAAGCTTTGTAGAATATTTTAAGTTATTTTCGCTCAGTATTTTTGATTAAGTTTTTTGGCGCGAGGCTTTCCCTTCCCCAAAAAATATCAAACTGATCATTTTCCCTTTGATATTTGGTATTAATCGACTTAACTGCGATAGTTCGACTCCGCTCACCAACCATCGAGTTTTTGTGATTTCTGACTGCTGACGAATCAGGAATGCCTAATTTCGATCGCCTTTACCGGAGCACAGCTAAAGCACCAGCACCGGCTGACGCCAAGGCTGAGGAAAGAGCGGTAAAAAACAGCCACCAAGCCGCAACTTCTGCTGCTTTGCGAGTTTCTTCCGCTTGTTTTTCGGCTTGCAATTTGATGCTTTCCAAGCGGAGTTGCGCTGATTGATGCAAGCGTTCTGCTCTTTGCAGGACAGTATTTCGGCTTTTTTCGATTTGGTCGATCAAGCGGTTTGCGTCTGCTTCAGAGATATCCTCGCGAGAACTAATTAGTGCGACTATTGTATCGCGGTTGAAGTGCCCAAGCCGATCGCGCAAAGCATCAAATCCGGCTTGCGGATCGTCAAATAACTGACGAACATCCCGCGTAATACCTTCGTAGTTGAGTTCTGGGCGATCGAGAGAATTCAGGTAATCCCGAACCTTTGCCAAAATCCCGTCAATTACAGACTGAATGCGCTCCTGAATTTTCTGAATTTGCTGTTGGAATTGGTCGCGCACCGACAAAATTTGATCGACAATGCGATTAGCTTCTGCTTCCGAAATATCCGGCCGCTGAGACAACAGAGAAACGATTGTAGCTCGATCGATATGCGACAGCCGATCGCCCAAACTGTAAGCGCCGACTTTTGGGTCATGCAGCAGCATTTGCAAGTCACGCTTGATGGCTTCGGGATTTAATTCTTCCTTGCCTGTATGGCGCAAATAATCTGCTAAAACACCCTGAAAATCTTGCACTTGAATTTGCATCCGTCTTGCTAAACGGCGCGGCGCTTTCACAATCGAGCCAATTGTATCCTGCACTTGGTCGATAATTTGATTAACTTGTTCCTCGGTCAAATCTTCTCTTTGAGAAAGCAGTTTTACCCAAGTTTCGCGGTCAAATTTAGACAGGCGAAATCGCAGCGCTAAAGCTCCTGCTTTGGGATTTTCCATCAGTTTAGTCAAATCGCGTTTAATCCCTTCAGGATTGAGTTCAGATTTGCCCGTATTCCGCAGATAATCGGCCAGCGCAGTAGTTGTTTCGTCGTACTGTTCCTTAGCTTTGTCCGCAATCTTTTGCGGTGCATTCAGGGCACTATGCCAAGTCTCTTCTGCGCTGTCTAGGAGTTGATTCACTTGGTCTTCGCTGAGGTCTTTCCGCTGAGATAGCAATTTTACCAAAGTTTCGCGATCGAACTTAGAAGCTCTCGATTTGAGCGCCCACATTCCCGCTTCTGGATGATCTAACAGGGTTTTGAAATCGCGCTTAATACCTTCGGGATTGAGTTCTGCTTGGCCCGTAGACTGCAAGTATTCTTGCACTTTTTGCCACTGATTTTCTAGGCGGACTTTAGCTGCTTCTTGCAGGCCTTGAGCGTCTGCCAAAACTACATCTTTTGTCCTTTCCAACTCTTTAACAATCTGTTCTACTTCCTGAAATCCGAAGTTTTCCCGACCTCTGAGGATTTGGACGAAACTATCGCGGGTGTAAGGAGCAAGCCGATCGCGCAACTGTTCGTAAGTAGCATCAGAATCTTCTAGAATTTGCTTGAAATCGCGATCGATGTCTGCTGCTGTCAGTTCCTCTTTTGGCTTCAAATTCAAATATGTTTCCAATCGCCACTGCAAATCGCGGGATTTTTCTTGCTCCTCAGCAAAAATAACTGTGTTTAAAACTCGCTGTCTAATCGCTTCCAATTCATTAACAATTTCTTGAATTTTGCTTTGAGTAAATACTCCTCTGCTGGCCAGAATTTCTGCAAATTTTGACTGATTTAGTTTTTCTAATTCGCGGCGAACTGTTCCCGGATCGGCGGTGGGATCGTAGATAACTTCTCGAAAATCGCGCTCGATAGTTTGCGGGTTCATCTGCCAGGAATAAGCATTGAGCAGGTAGTTTTCTACATCGGCTCGAATATGGCTGTAAGGTTCTGGTTCGCCTTTGACTTGAGCGGTAATTTTATCAGTTTGCTGGCTAACTTTGTCTTTGGCTGTTTTTAACTGACCGACTACTTTTTCCACATCGAAGTCAGAAATATCAGTCCGTCCCAATACTATTCCCATTAAAGCATTGACTGCCATTGTCGTTGCTTGGGACATCATTGTTGGGCTTTGTCCTTGATTTTGACTCCCCAGATTTCCCAGGGCTTGTTCTACTCTACTTGTCAATTTATCTGAGAGCAATTCTCCCGATTTTGCCGATTTGAGATATTCTACTAATTGGGCAATCCCGTCAGTTTGCTGTCCTTGTTTTCCTACTTGTTTCCAAGCGTCTTGGAGTTGGTCTACAATGCGGTTGACGTCGCGTTTTGATAGGTCCGATCGCGAACTTACTAATTCTACAAGGGTTTGTCGATCGAGAGAAGGCAAATTTTCGCCCGCAATAGATTTGAGTTGCGGATCATTGAGCAACTTTTCAAACTCACTCCGCATCCCTTTGATGTCTAATTCAGGCGGTTTGAGGCTTTGAATGTAGTCTTCGACGTTTTCCCGCAGACTTATGGGATCGATCGCGCTACCGAGCTCGTGGCCCACTGCTGCTGCGGCTTTGGCTGTGGCCACCACTTGATTGCTGGCTGCTTTTGCGCCCAGGGCGGCGGCGGCGGTGCCGACAATGGCTTGAAAGCCTGATGTGGCGGTGTTGACGACGGAACCGATCAGGGAACCGACGGTGGTGGAGCTCACCTACACCAGCATGGAGAAGTAGGTGGCCCACACGACTAAGCCGACGATCGCACCTAAACCGGGGCTGCTAATCAAGCTGAGTTTAACTGCTAGCAAGCAGGCGAAGAATAGGGCGATCGTAACAGTGATTAGCGTCCAAGTTCCTACTTTTTTACCGATGTGGCGCACTTGGGGGCTGTCGCCGTGAGCAGGGGAACTTTCGTGGGATTGATTTCCCATGTAAGAAAGGCCGGCTGCTACTGATAAGTTGGTTAGCAAGAGTTGGAAGGCGAAGGCTAGTACAACTCCAGCGATTAAGGCGATAAAAAATTGTGGCCCAGAATACAAGAGTGCTGCGTCTTCTGCGGTTTTGACAGTCCGTTGTGCTGGTACTTGGGCGAGCCAGAGGCTGATATTATACATTGGTGGAGTTATTGGCAAGTTTTGATACATAGTATATTCCTCGTTAAGGGGTGGGTTCGCAGGTTTGAGTGAGTTGGTGCGCGCGATCGGCGAATGTATAGTTTTAGTCTTATGCCCTCAATGCCAGCATCACCTGATTAACGAGCTAAAGCATCCCCCTACAGTCGGAAGTCTATAAATATGTCTGTGGCTAGCTGTCAATTTGGGGATCTTTGTGCTATGTGAAACTTTACGAGTAGTCAGAAACCGGGTTTTTGCAGAGAAGACAGGTTACACCTCGTAGAAACTGCTAAAAACCCGGTTATGAAGGTTTACGAGTAGTCAGAAACTTTTAACTAAAGTAAAAAACCCGGTTTCTTTAGTCGGGGTGTGGCTATGCCATCATTAATGAGAGAATGAAATGAATTATGAACCATGAAAACCCCCGTTGAAATTAACGAAGAATTGGTTAAAGAAGCCTTTTTTTTAACCAATTTCAAGACAGAAAAAGAACTAATTGACTTGGCTTTCCAAAAATTAATTAGCACCAGTAAAAAGCGGAACCTACTTGATTTAAGCGGACAAATTCAATTGGCCACCTTCACATTCTTTTAACTCAGGCTAAAATCATCCTCTAACAGTTGTTTCCCGGCTTGCAAAACGAACTTGTAGCTGCTGGTGTTCCTATCTTAGATCCGAATTCGCTCGCCTGGTTTAGTCCAGCCGGTTGGGCACCGCAATTCACCCCGGATGACAGCGATCTAATTATGTTCAGTCGGGATTTACTAGATTGGTTAATTCGCCGCCGATTGGCTGAAAATACCAACGTGCATTTTCAAGAAGGAGGAACAGTCACGGATTGTTGCTAAATGCCGCCAGTCGGTGACAGGAGTGTCGGTGCGTTTTCGCGATCGAAGGCGATCGCTGGTTGGTGACTCTCGGTGGAGGCGATCGCGATTATCCCCCCGCAGATGAAACAGGTTTTGTAGAATTTTCACGCACTCTCCCAACCCCACTAATTTATGATGCAATTAAGGACGCGAAAGCACTAACTCCTGTTTGTAGTTATCGAGGTACTGAAAACCGTTTGCGTCACTACGATCGCCTCCCACGCTACCCTGAAAACTTGGTAATTATCGGTCATGCTGTTTGCGCTTTCAACCCGATTTACGGACAGGGAATGACGGTGGCTGCACTGGATGCTCAGATGTTAGATGAATGCTTGCAAAAACAGCACCAGCGGCATCCAGAAGGCGATTTAACAGGCTTTGCGCGACAATTTCAACAAAAACTAGCAAAATTACACACAATCCCTTGGACGTTTGCTATCAGTCAGGATTCCCGCTATCGGGGAAGTACAGGTGCTCAACCAAATTTGGGGACGCGGCTGATTATTGAGTACATGGAGTTGGTGTTAAAAGCGCTGGTAGATGATCCTAAAGTTTGTCAAGCTTTTTTGGAAGTGCTGCACATGATTGAGCCGCCGGCGATCCTTTTTCATCCCAGGATTGCTGTTAAGGCGATCGGGCAATTAGTCAATAGAAGAATGCTAAGGGTTAAGTAAATCAACCTAATTCAACGTAAAACGCGATCGCTGTTAGAGCCCCGACTTCGCAGAAGTTGTCGGGGATCTATCGGCATTATAGGACATTTTTGTCAGTAGGTCGATCGGCAATTAGGGCGATCGCACCTACCATAATTTTGTGCTCTTGCACCTGAATTCTCGCGTGCAGCGTTTCTGCCGTATCATCAGGGAGGAGCGGCACCGCTGCTTGCATTAAAATCGGGCCACTGTCTACTTCTAAACGAGCGATATGCACCGTACATCCAGTGATTTTCACACCCGCTTTCAGCGCTTGCTCAACCGATCGAATTCCCGGAAAACTCGGCAGCAAACTGGGGTGAATGTTCACAACTTTGTCGGGAAAAGCATCGAGCAAAACTTGGGTAACTATTCGCATCCAGCCTGCCATAATCACCCATTCTACATCATGTTCTTGGAAATTTTTGACAATTTTTGTATCTAATTCTTCGCGGCTTTTGCAGTCGCGGTGATTCAGGAGAATTGAGGGAATACCGTATTTTTCGGCTCGCGCTGCGGCTTGGGCTTCGGGGTTGTTGTAAATTAATACTTGGACTTGAGCGTTGAGTTGTTGGTTTTGAATTGCTTGGGCAATTACTTCAAAGTTGCTACCGCTTCCAGAGGCTAAAATTCCTAGTTTTAATGGGGGAGTCGCGCGGGCGATCGCGCTTTTGTCAATTTCAGGAGAGATCAAGCTGGCATTAGAATTAGCAGATAGTGGATTAGCTGTCATAAAGGTAAAAAGTATTCACTCGTATTTTACAATAGGGTTAAAGGGTAAGGTGCGCAATGCGCACCCTACTTT
>DMYK01000568.1:5342-5557 GCA_003483675.1 Microcoleaceae cyanobacterium UBA11344 | reverse complement strand
AAACAAGTATCCTGGTTAGAACGCTGATATTTTTGCAACTCATGCTCAACACAACCAACATACTTCAGCTTAAAAGCCGACGGATTTTTCACCCTCAACTCGTCATAATCCCGAATCATGAAAAGCTCATCCCCATCGCTAGATTCCGCATCAAGCGCCAAGGTTTTGACGATGACCCGCGTCGCATCAATATAAACCACCTCACCATTAGTCCG
>DMYK01000568.1:3304-5291 GCA_003483675.1 Microcoleaceae cyanobacterium UBA11344 | reverse complement strand
GCTTGGCGCTGCATATTCGAGCCCATCAGAGCTCTGTTCGCGTCATCGTGTTCCAGGAATGGAATCATGGAAGTAGCCACGGAGACGATTTGGACTGGCGAAATTGCCATGTAGTCCACTTGCATGGGAGTCGTCGTCGTAAATTCTTGGCGGTAGCGGACGGCTACGGTTTCGCCCAAGAGGTTGTTGTTTTCGTCGAGGCTAATGTCCCCCGGCGCAACCCGCAAATCATCTTCTTCATCGGCTGTCATGTAAACAGGAGCTTTATCCCGCAGCACACGTCCTTTTTCTACTGGATAAAAAGGAGTTTCAATGAAGCCATAGGAATTAACACGCGCGTGAGTCGCCAGAGAACCAATCAGTCCGGCGTTTGGGCCTTCTGGAGTTTCGATCGGGCAAATCCGACCATAATGGGATGGGTGAATGTCCCGCACCGCAAACCCTGCCCGTTCACGAGTCAAACCACCTGGTCCCAAAGCAGAAAGCCGACGTTTGTGGGTCAGTTCCGCCAGCGGGTTAGTCTGATCCATAAACTGAGACAACTGTGACGAACCAAAGAATTCTTTAATTGCCGCTACCAATGGTTTCGGGTTCACCAAAGAAGCAGGACTCAAAGAATCTGAATCCGAGACAGTCATTCTTTCGCGGATAATCCGTTCTAGGCGGTTTAGACCTACCCGCACTTGGTTTTGCAGCAGTTCTCCGACACTTCTGACTCGGCGGTTTCCCAAGTGGTCGATGTCGTCCGTTGAGCCGATGTCGAATTCAAGGTTAATTAAATAGTCGATCGCCGTCAAAATGTCCTGCGATGTCAGCACCCGCGTCGTATCCGGCACCGTCAAGCGCAACTTTTTGTTGAGTTTGTAGCGCCCCACCCGGCCCAAATCGTAGCGTTTGGGGTCGAAAAAACGCGAATGCAGCAACTGTTCGCCGCCCGCCACGGTGGGGGGTTCACCTGGACGGAGTTTGCGGTACAGCTCCATCAGAGCCTCTTCTTCGCCGAACTGACCTTCTTTTTCGATCGTCTTCTGGAAATATTCCGGGTGCCGCAGCGAGTCGTTAATTTCACCATCTGTTAGTCCTAGAGCCTTCAGCAACACCTGAGCCGAGAGTTTCCGGGTTTTGTCGATTCTGACCCAGACTAAATCGTTCTTATCCGTCTCAAATTTCAGCCAAGCCCCCCGGTTGGGAATCAGAGAAGCATTGTAGGAACGGCGGCCGTTCTTATCTGTTTCTGATTTGTAGTACACACCGGGCGATCGCACGATTTGGTTGACGATGACCCGTTCAGCACCGTTGATGATGAAAGTGCCGCGCTCAGTCATCAACGGCAAATCACCGATAAAGACATCTTGTTCTTTGATTTCGCCAGAATCTTTATTAATTAGGCGCGTCGGCACGTACATTTGCACAGAGTAGGTGCTGTCCCTGCGCTTAGCCTCGTCAACGTCGTATTTTGGGCGCTTGAGTTTAAAATCTTTGCCCATGAAGTGGAGTTCCAGCTTCCCTGTGTAGTCAGTAATCGGCGAAAAGCAATCGAGTTCTTCAATCAGGCCAGCATCCAAGAACCAGCGAAAGCTAGCCCGCTGGATTTCAATCAGGTCCGGCAAAGTGAAAGCGAATTCTGTGTAATCTTTAGTGGTCATGGGTGTCCTTTTTCCGCGATGGCTCTAGCTTTTTACATTGCGCCCAAGAGGGGCGTATTTTTACCTTGCTTGCGTTTTTTTGATGGATTGTGAGAGAGAATTTATATGATGTTTTCGATCGCCTACCGACTGCTGCAACGGTTATTTGTGCGGGATGCTCGCAGTGGATTATTTCTGATTTTGGCTTCCATCGTAGGAACACGGCACTGCGTCCATTTGGCTCCGACCTCTTGGTGTTCTATTGTAATTTTTCTACACATTTGAGTCCTAGAATTGACTTTTAAGCTCTCGCCAAATTGCCGAGGTTCCAAGTTTTTTTTGAAGAGTATTTTTCAGGTATT
>DMYK01000568.1:435-3241 GCA_003483675.1 Microcoleaceae cyanobacterium UBA11344 | reverse complement strand
TCGGCTGGATTTTTTAATGAGGAGGCGCAAGAAAGGTCGTAGGGGGTCGGATTCAGACGGTGATGAGTTTTGACAACAGAAAATGCGGACATCCAGGGTACAGGGAAGCGGAGAGGAAGCAGTCGTGAAGCCATACTTTCGGCTTAGAGAGAAAGGTCGAAAAACTGGCAGGCATTATCCGTAGTCAGCCGAGCCAAAGATTCGAGAGAAACTTGTTTCAATTTAGCGACTTGCTCAGCCACGTAGTAAATGTTAGCAGGTTCATTGCGATTTCCCCGCAGTGGAACCGGCGCGAGAAACGGCGAATCTGTTTCAATTAGAAGGCGATCGCCAAAAACCATACAAGCAGAATCTTGAATCTGCGACGCATTTTTAAAAGTGACTGAGCCACTGAAACTGATATAGAGGCCCAAATCTAAAAACCATAGAGTTTCTGCCGGAGTCCCTCCCCAGCAGTGCATCACCCCGCGCACAGGGCCACGAGTTTGCCAAAAATCCCACAGCATTTCTGCCATAGGAGCCGCTGCGTTACGACAGTGGATAATCACCGGTTTCTCAACTTGCAAGGCGATCGCGAGTTGTGCTTCAAAAACTTTGAACTGTTGTTCTCGATTGTCCGCCTTATAGAAGTCTAGACCAGTTTCGCCGATCGCCACAACCCTAGAATCAGAACACGCCAAATCCCTAATCTGGCTTGCAGTCTCGTCTGTCCACTTGCCCGCATCTAGCGGATGGAGCCCAACAGCAAAAGACACTTCTGCAAACCGATTTGCGATCGCCTGAATTCCCGCAAACTCAGCCGGCTCTACGCAAGAATGAACCAGACGAACCACGCCAGTTGCGCGCCAGCGTTCTCGAATAGCTTCTAACTCAGATTTGAACGTATCAAAATTAATATGAACGTGGGTGTCGATTAGCTGCATAAGAGAAGCAGAGTAAAGGTGAAACAGAAAATAGTTTTGAGCACGCACAGCTCAAACAGTAGAGGGAGAAGGATAATAGGGTTGTTTTGATTGAGCGACTTGGGGAAAAGGCGATGGCGATCGGGAAAAATCCGCCGCTTCCTTAGCCTTAGCCTTCTGTTTTAGGATGCCACCCTTGTTTCATGCGGTTTCAGAGTTCTCGCCAACCGGGACTTTTTGCGATCGCCGTTGTTGCGGTGCAGTACACCTTTCTTGACAGCTTTGTCGATTTTGCTATAAGCCTCGGACATCCGCTGCTGCACTTCTTGCATTGACTCAGGGCTCGGAGCAGCCGCATACTTGTCAACGGCTGTAAAATACTTCTTCATCAGGGTTTTAACGGCTGACTTGTAAGATTTGTTGTACAAGCGGTTACGTTCGGCGATTTTAACACGTTTAACGGCGGACTTAATATTTGCCATAGTTCAGTTGCTGGAAGTAGGTATTTTTTTTGTTTGACACTCCCCGGCGCGATCGCCCTGGGATTTCTAAGAAACTATCAAAAAGCAGTTCTTAAGGGCGCTGTCAAAGCACCTCTACAGGCTCAACTCTACCGACTTGGAGCTTGACACTCCCGCCGCGCTCGCGCTCCTGATGCTTAAGAAACTACCAACAGGAGCCAGAGTCACGGTTGATTACGCGCAATTTTTGAGTATACAAGATTTGTGCGTTTTCATTATAAAAAAATTATCAGGTCTTGGAAAAACTAACATAACACATATTCTGCTCAAAATCCCATTCCCGGAAAAATCCAAGTTAAGCTATAACAAAGATTACGGGTTCTTAAGGAAGGCATTCCGAATCTCCATGCTGCGAATCATTACTCAGTGGATTGAGGCACAAGCTGAACTGCGACGGATCTGCGATCGCACCCATGACGAACTCGTCATTCACAAAGAAGCAACTGTGCGGGAAGTGCTGCAAGCTGTAAGGCGCAAAGGCGATCAGGCTGTGCTGCACTACACCGCTGAATTCGACCACATCACCCTAAATGTGGAAGAATTGCGGGTAAGTGGCGCCGAATTGGATGCTGCTTACCAGCAGGTGTCGAAAGAATTATTAAATGCAATCCGGGTCGCTTGCAAACAGGTAGAGGCGTTTCATCGACAGCGCCTCCCGAAGTCTTGGGTACAGTTTGGCTCGGACGAAACAGTTTTGGGCAAGCGGTATACGCCGGTCGATCGAGCGGGAATTTACATCCCTGGCGGTCAAGCGTCCTATCCCAGCTCGGTGATTATGAATGCGGTGCCTGCAAAGGTCGCCAAGGTTCCGAGACTGGTGATGTGTACTCCCCCCGGACAGGAGAAGAAAATGAATCCTGCGGTGCTCGTAGCAGCTCAGGAAGCGGGAGTTGATGAGATTTATCGGGTAGGTGGGGCTCAGGCGATCGCGGCTTTAGCCTACGGTACGGAAACTATTCCGAAGGTGGATTTAATTACTGGGCCGGGGAATATTTATGTCACTCTGGCGAAAAAACTGGTTTACGGGAATGTAGGGATTGATTCTCTGGCGGGCCCGTCGGAAGTGCTGATTATCGCTGATGGCAAGGCTAACCCCGTCCACGTCGCTGCGGATATGTTGGCTCAAGCTGAACATGATTCGATGGCGTCGGCGATTTTGCTGACGGCGGATTCGGTGCTGGCGAGAAAAGTAGTCGCTGAGGTAGACAGACAGTTAACAAATCACCCGCGCCGAACTTTAACAGAAAAGGCGATCGCGAATTACGGTTTAGTCGTAGTAGTTGAGTCTCTCAAGGCGGCGGCGGAACTCTCTAACGAGTTTGCCCCGGAACACTTGGAATTGCAAGTGGCAGAGCCCTGGGCCTTGCTGGAGCAAATTCGCCA
>DMYK01000568.1:0-395 GCA_003483675.1 Microcoleaceae cyanobacterium UBA11344 | reverse complement strand
GGGCCGAATCACACTTTGCCGACTTCTGGGGCGGCTCGGTATGCGTCGCCACTGAGTGTCGAAACTTTTATGAAGCATTCGAGTTTGATAGAATATTCGCCGACAGCACTGAAAAAAGTGAGTAAGGCGATTAATATTTTGGCCGAAGCTGAGGGGCTTCCTTCCCACGCTGATTCGGTGCGACTGCGGACTGAAAACGATCGGGATGTAAAATTTTAGCATCTAGATGGTAGATTTTAGATGGGTGGTACTGGTGGGAAGTGAAAGATGGTTGCAAGTAGGCAACAATCTAGGAATCTCAATTTCTGAGAGCTAAAATCTCATATTGCAGTTAATAACTTTTACTAGCCACCAGCCAACTAAAAAATTAATATCTATTATCTGAGATTTGAAAT
>DMYK01000565.1:746-2723 GCA_003483675.1 Microcoleaceae cyanobacterium UBA11344 | reverse complement strand
GGAATAGATTTCGGGACAACCGGGGCGCGATCGACTGCGATTGATGCCGCTGGTACAATATATAGTGAGACAGAATATACTTTTGATAGCGATCGCGCGATTCCCTCCGGGCAGCAACAGGCTGAATTGCCCAAAGCGTGGGAGACTGCGCTATTTGGTTTAATTGAGCAAATTCCCCCAGACATTCGCTCTTTTGTGAGATCGATCGCCATTGATGGTACTTCCTCAACTGTGCTGCTGTGCGATACCGACGGTAATCCAGTTTCGGAGCCGATTTTATACAATGATCCACGCGGCGCGCTGGTGATGGATAGAATCAGGGCGATCGCGCCTCCCAACCACGCAGTATTAAGCGCTACATCGAGTTTGGCAAAACTGCTGTGGTGGTTAGCTTTCGATCCCCCCCAGCCCCCCTTAACAAGGGGGGAGAAGTCGTGCGATCGCACCGCCCCTACGGTTTTCCTGCATCAAGCTGACTGGTTGGCGTTTCTATTGCACGGGAAATTGGGAATTAGCGACTATCACAATGCTTTGAAATTGGGTTATGACGTTGCTAATCTTTGTTATCCAGATTGGCTGACAGAGGGAATTGCTGGGGTTGCGAGTGCGATCGCGCCCCTGTTGCCGCAAGTTGTCGCTCCGGGCACTGCTGTAGGTGAAGTGAGAGCCCAAATGTGCGATCGCTTTGGTTTTCCCCGCGATTGTATCGTTTGTGCTGGTACAACCGATAGCATCGCAGCATTTTTAGCTAGCGGTGTCAATTCTCCGGGGGAAGCAGTAACATCTCTCGGCTCTACTTTAGCAGTCAAACTGTTAAGTCATACCCGCGTAGATGATGCCAGATACGGGATTTACAGTCATCGTTTCACCCCCCTTTTTGAAGGGGGGACTGGGGGGGATCTGTGGTTAGTTGGAGGTGCTTCTAATACGGGAGGTGCAGTGCTGCGACATTTTTTTACTGATGCTGAATTGGAGAATTTGAGCCAAAAGATTGATGCTGAGCAAGAGAGTTTGCTGGAATATTATCCATTGTTGAAAAAGGGCGATCGCTTCCCGATTAATGACTCAGAATTGCCCCCAAGAATCGAACCGCGTCCAACGGATTCAGTAGAATTTCTGCACGGTTTGCTGTCAAGTATCGCCCGGATTGAAGCGCGGGGATATCAATTATTGCAAGAGTTGGGTGCCCCTCCTTTGACAAAGGTTTATACGGCTGGTGGCGGGGCAAAAAATGCGGTTTGGAGTGCTATTCGTCAGGGTTATTTGAAAGTGCCTGTGGTGACTCCTGTTCATACGGCGGCGGCTTATGGGAGTGCGTTATTGGCGCAGCATGGAAGTCAATCAATTTTAGATTTTAGATTTTAGATTTTAGATTAGAGGATTGAAGAAAGCGATTTTACGGATAAATCGAGGGACTTGTAACCTGGATGCTTTTAATCAGGTTTAAAGGTGGTTAATTTGAAGTGCGATCGCTCTTGATTAAAAATGAAATGGGAGCGGTCAAACATTCTGAGGTATTATGTAAATTGTGATCCCTAAAAATCAAGGACGGTAAAGCTACCTGATGACATCCTCAGCACAATTTTCACCTTGCAGCGACGGCTAGTGGAACTCCTCAACGAGACAACCGCCACAGAATACATTTTAATGCAGCGGTTTNNGCGAGACAGAAGCGACACTCCCCGAACTAGAATCCCTCGATCATGTTAAGGAAAGGTTGAGAACCTCTTACAATCGTTTGTACAGGCTTTTGCAGCAGGTGACAGAATCTCAACCCGCTGCGACTGCGGATACGTTAAACTTGCTGTATAGAACGATAGAAGACGGAGAGGCAATTGTCGATGCCTCAGCAGCAAGCATTCAAGAAATCAAAATGGATTGGAACCTACTATGAATCAACAACCCAGAATCCCCGACGCTGAAACCAGAAAGCGACACGTTGAAAAGATGCGTGAAGTCTGCCGACAGCTTGACGCT
>DMYK01000565.1:0-737 GCA_003483675.1 Microcoleaceae cyanobacterium UBA11344 | reverse complement strand
ATCGCCATATTTGAAGCTGACAACCGCCGCCAACGTCGAGAACGTTTAGCGGGTAAATATAGGCGTGTGGAATCTCAGGTAGTGGAATAAGAGTGGTTGATAATTAGAGGGGCGATTCTCTAGGGGATAGCTGCGCTTTATGCTCTTTTTTGACAAATGGGATATGAAGGGCATCTTGCCCGCCCCAAAATACAGTTTACGGGCCAGATGCCCGTTCCACAATACATAAAATTGGTTGTGGGGTGAGCAGGAAAACCCGCCCAAAATACAGTTCACAAACTAATCCAATCGCTGCAACTTAGCACTCCTCGGATCGATAATTTTTCGACCCAAACCCGAAAAATTAATTGCCAGATTAACCTTGTCCCCCGCACCCAAAACATGAGTAATTTCTCCAAGTCCAAAAGCAGGATGAAGAACTCTATCCCCCGCTTTCCAATCCATCAATTGTAGATTTTTTCCCTGTTGAGAAAGCCGAGAATTAGATGCTGAAATATTTTTGGGTACTGGTGAAGCAGCCGTTTTGCCAGCCTGAGTTTTCCTGGCACTTCCAGCGATCAACTCTTTCGGCAATTCCCCTAAAAATAGCGAAGGCTTACAGTGTTCGCGAAAACCTCCCCACAAACGACGTTCGCGAGTGTGAGTCAAAAATAGCATTTCCTGAGCGCGAGTGATGCCAACATAGCACAAACGCCGCTCTTCTTCTATGGCTCTGGGGTCATCTAAAGTGCGAAAAT
>DMYK01000164.1:2278-3237 GCA_003483675.1 Microcoleaceae cyanobacterium UBA11344 | reverse complement strand
CCCCTTTGACATTTCCCAAAATTTGGTTTACACTTAGCCGGTTGCGATCGCCAATGGTAAGATCAGCTCAAGCTAAATATTTTTTTTCACGGCGCCGAGGCGCAAAGTAATTTCATGGTACACTCTGGAACTGTTTGCTGGCTCCGCTCCACCGCCCGGATTACGATCGGGGCGATCGCAGCTTTTACCCTGTTGCAACCGCTTCAAGCCCACGCACAACAACCTTCTGGGTCAGAGAACCGCCCGCAAGTCGAACCAGCCGACGACCCCACAGATCCCAACAATCTCCGCCCTCTCACCCAAGACAACAGCCTGCTGAGCATTCCCGGAGGTCAGCGATTGATGACAGAAGCCAGTAATGCTATCTCCAATCAAAATTACGCTTTAGCAGCTCAAAAACTCCAAGAATCCCGCCAAATTTTCAATCAGTTGTCGAACTTCTACCAACAACTGGGGGGCAGTTTTGCCGGAATTGACACCCGCTTAGCCGACAGCAACCGCACCAAAGCTGTGGAAACAGCCCAAATGCGGGACGAAGCTACCTATCGGCTAGCGTTGGTACACCGGGCGCAAAATAAGCCAGAACTCGCAGTACCACTGCTGATTCAGATTATTCGCTCCCAGCAGCCAACTCGCGAATTAGGCAAAAAAGCTTACCAGCAGTTACTAGAGTTGGGGTTTGTGGATACTCCCTATCCTCGATCGGGTACCAGCACTCAGCCGCGATCGTCTAACAAATAGTTCTAGTAAAATCTAAATTGCAGTCGTTTATCAAAAAAACCAATGGTTACACCATCTCAAGTAGCAGAAATGATTCAGACTGGATTACCCGACGCTAAAGTAAAAGTTGACGATTTGACCGGCGGCGGCGACCACTACCAAGCAAGGGTAGTTTCGTCTGCGTTTGAAGGTAAAAGCCGAGTACAGCAACACCAACTGGTTTACGGTACTCTCAAACA
>DMYK01000164.1:0-2251 GCA_003483675.1 Microcoleaceae cyanobacterium UBA11344 | reverse complement strand
AGAATGGGAAGCGCAAAGTCAAGTTGCTTAACTGTTGAGGGTTAAAAATATCACAAGTTGGTATTTTTGTCAATAGTTTCTGAACAGACAACTGTCACCGTTGAAAATTTTTCAAACAATATTAGGAGCAACCATGAGTACAGCAGCACATCAGAAAATTGACGAATTGGTTAAGCAAAACAAAATCATGGTATTCATGAAGGGCAATAAATTAATGCCCCAATGTGGTTTCTCTAACAACGTAGTGCAAATTCTCAACACTTTGGGAGTACCCTATGAAACTTGTGATGTTTTGGCAGACCAAGAAATTCGTCAGGGAGTAAAAGAGTATTCCAACTGGCCGACAATTCCCCAAGTTTATATTAACGGCGAATTTCTTGGCGGCTCGGATATTCTGATCGAGCTGTATCAAAAAGGCGAATTGCAACAAGCCGTAGAAGTGGCTTTAGCTTCTTAAATTAGACAGAACAAACAGATCCCCGACTTCTTAAAGAAGTCGGGGATCTAACAGCCATCGCGTTTTAAGTTGAATTAGGTTGATTTACTTAATAGCTTTTGGTATCAGAAAAGGCAATGACCAATTCCCAATTCCCAATGACCAATTACCAAGGACCAAATAATCAAGGGTTTATTAAACCGAATTTGCTATTTAGTAGTAGTCTGCTTCAGTTTGTGTCTGAGGCATTTCAAAATTCGAGGGGTCGTGAATGTAACGCGCTGCTTCTTCCTCTAATCTATGAATCAAGTATGGTTCTAGACCGTTTGAATGTCGCAAGGCTGCTAGATAGCCGTCTAAGTAAAGCCGCAGGTCATCGAATCGATAACCTCTGTTCCACATCTCGACGAGGGCGTCGGTGAGTTTTTGGTAATGCCGGATTGTCTGAGTGTCTTGAAGCATGGTGAGGTTGAAATCCTTTGTGGTGTGTATAATGACGGCGGGATTTTAGAAACGGCTTTGATTTTTACGCTCGTTGCTTAGGTCTAGGCTATTTCTAAATAAAAGTTTTTACCCAGCTCAACAGGCTACCCTCCATAAAAAATTTCACGCGCTGATGAAGCACGACTCGACTTTTTTGCACCCACCTAGACTATTCGTCCTGTGTTTAATTGAGTCGGGATTTTCCTGAACTTTGCGGTTAAACTGTGTGAGTCTTCCGGCTACCGAGGGAACGGTTGGAGGAATTATAATTGCAGTCGGTAAATTTGTCAACTTCCTCAGATTTGGGGCTGGGTCTTCGGATCGGGGGCTGGCGGTTGGGGCCAGGGGTCGATCGGCTGTACACTGTATTATGTTCATTCTAAGATCAGCGCCAGAATGCTTTAATCTTTCTGGGGGCTGATCATCGAAATTTGACAACAAGTTCTTGAAAATTCAGCCGCGGGCCTGGGCCACTTTCAAGGGAGCCCTGGCTTGGGTAGCTATGGTTACAAAACCTTGACAAAAGTTCTGTTAATCTGGTAGCCATTAGTGATAAGGGAAGCTCGCCGCTGTGGGATCTGCTAGTATTTCAATTGTTGAAGGGAATCCGCACCTGCGATCGCTCTTGGGTTGGCATCTACAGCAGGTCGGTCATTGGGTACACCAGTCAGCGGATATTGGTCACGCTAGGGAAATATTTTACACTCGCCAGCCTTCCCTAGTGATTCTGGATGCTGAATTGCCAGATGGGGATGGTTTGGAATTTTGTCGATGGCTACAACAACAGCAGCAGTCGCTGATTTTGATGCTGTCGGCGCGGGATACCGAAGCGGATATTGTTGAAGGTTTGAAGTCGGGGGCTGACGATTACCTGACTAAACCGTTTGGGATGCAAGAATTTATGGCGCGGGTGGAGGCTCTGATGCGCCGCAACCGCACGATGATACCGTCGGCGACGCTGGAGTGCGGGTTGCTAAAAATTGATTTGGTGCAGCGCCGAGTCCGGTTGCACGAGGCAAACATCGAGCTCACTCCCCAGGAATTCAGCCTGTTGTACGTGCTGGCTCAAGCTGGAGGAGTGCCCCTTTCGCGATCGGATTTACTGCGGAGAGCTTGGCCCGATGCTATTGACAACCCGCGCACCATTGACACTCACGTACTGTCTCTGCGGAAAAAAATTGAAATCGATCCGCGACAGCCGAGTCTGATTCAAACTGTTCGGAATGTTGGCTATCGGCTGAATCTGGAATTGTTGAATGGGAATGAATGGCATTCAGCGGTGCCGGGAGTTATGAGATCTTAAATATATTGAGTAAGGTGCGCAATGCGCAC
>DMYK01000461.1 GCA_003483675.1 Microcoleaceae cyanobacterium UBA11344 | reverse complement strand
GGGCAAGGAAGTCAGGTGCATTTGGGTGGCTCGTAAAAATTCTTGCTCACAAACCCGCAGCGGTTAGGCTATTGAGGACTTTAGAGGCGAGGCAAAAGTTGGCCATCTCGCGCGCGAGCATCGGTTCAGACACGATTAACCTTTTCCCAGTCAGGAAAGGGGCGCGGAATTAACTTTGAATGTCAAGATGTTGCAAGTAGGGGTGGGTCAAATCGTACAGAAACTTTGAGCGCCAGAGGAACAAACCTCGCGGGCAAAACCTGTCAATTAACTCGCCACCTGCGATCGAGTTTTTCCACAAATATCACACTTATGCCCCCTGATGTTTATTCCTTCCCTTAGTCAGGTAATTAACCGCAATCCCCTCACAGTCACGCCTCAAACGCCCATAGAAGAGGCGATCGAACTGATGGGCCGTACAGGGGCTAGTTACGTGATCGTGCTAGAACCACAGGGGAATTCTCTACTCGGAAATCCGACAAACGGGGCTTCATCACTAGGCGGGAAACAGTCGGCTTTGTACCATAGCGTACAGCGTCCGGTACAGGGGGAACTCAACGGGCGCAGTCTCAACGGCTCAAAAGCTGCCTCAAGCGATCGCGGCGGGTCGGTGCTGGGTATTTTTACAGAACGGGACATCTTACAGCTAAATTCGATCGGGGCTTCTTTGAGAGGATTTGCGATCGAGCAAATCATGATCAGATCCGTAGTTGTAGCCAGAGAATCGCAAATTCCTGATCTTTTTGCCTTGTCCACTCTGCTGGAGCAAAACCAGATCAGCCACTTACCCATCGTCAACGACGCTGAGGAACTTGTCGGTTTAATTAACTCTCAAAGCTTGCTGCAACTGTTATCAGAGAGTGGGGAATCGATCCAAAAAGCAGTTAGTAGCGCCACGCCCTCTACTGCGACTTTCGCATCCCCTCCGCCGCTGCCAATTTTGCAGCCGAAATTAGAGTTGCCAGCTAAATTAATTAAACTTTATCAAATCGCTCAAATCGCTGCGGAGCGAATTATTCATGCTCCGGCTAATTCTTCAGTTCGCTACTTGGCGCAATTGATGTTCAGACACAATGTTAGCTATGTATTAATCACCGAAAGTTCAGAAGATAATTCGACTGCTGCTCAGAATTCAAAATTTACCAATCAGAGCTCCCAGAAAGTGGTTGGGGTGGTAAGTTGCCACGACATCGTACTGTTGCAAGCACTCTCTCTCGACTCGCTCAGAACTAAAGCGGGAGCGATTTGCAGTAGTCCGCCGGCGTTGGTGCGCTCTTACCACACCCTGTCTGGGGCGATCGCACTGTTGCAAAAAACCTACTACCAACTGCCTTTATTAGTTGTTAATGAACACGGCCACCCGATCGGTATTGTTAATCCTAAAACTATCCTTTTGCAAGCGCTGGATTCAAAATCTCTGCATTCGAGCTTAATCGCTTTGCAGCGCCAGCTAGAATCTACCAGCGCGCAATACAAAAAACTCTCAGCAGAAATACAGCTTACTGAGGCAAATCGCCCAGAAGTTAAAGAAATTTCTCAAAACGCTGCCGATCGCGCAAATCTCGCCCTTCAAGTCAACAATCAAGGGTTGTGGGATTGGAACATCGAAACTGATGAGTTTTTTTATTCGGTGCGGTGGAAAGAAATTATCGGCTACAAAGAAGACGAAATATCCAATCGTCGATCGGAATGGTGGAGCCGAATCCACCAAGATGATCTGGATGCGGTAACGGCTGCTTTAGAAGCACACTTAGCAGAAAAAACGGCCGATTTTGCAGCGGAATATCGGATGTACTGCAAAGACGGGAGCATCGTCTGGGTGCTGAACCAAGGTCAAGTTTTTCGCAACGCTGTGGGGAAACCGCTGCGGGTGGTGGGAACTCATACAGATATTACTAAAAACAAGCAGTTAGAGTTCAGACTCTGGGAGAGCGAGCAGCAGCAATCGCAAGTATTTGACTGTCTGAAAGCAACAGTAATTTTCCAGACGGATGCGGCGGGTATTTGGATATTTCTGAATCGCGCTTGGACGGAAATTACGGGTTTTTCGGTGGCCGAAAGTTTGCAAACTAATTGGCTCGATTGGGTGCACCCGCAGGAGCGACAGCAGTGTGCAAATTTATTCGAGTCTTTGCGATCGCAAAAGTCTGAGTTTTTCCGGGGAGAAGTGCGATTTCTGAAAAAGTCGGAACAAGGCAAAGACTCCTTGGCAAATTCGGGTCATTCAGGCTTTATTTCACTGGAACTTTTTGCCCAGAGCAGGCTGAATTCTGAAGGTGAAATAGCCGGATTTTTAGGGACTTTGCATGACATCAGCTACCGGGTTGAAGAAGTTGAGGAACTGCGGGAAAGCGAGAGGGCTATTCGATCGCTCTACGAGGTAATGGTGAGTTATGACGGCTCTTTTGATGAGCGAACCACAAGGTTGTTGGCAATGGGTTGCAGTCAGTTAGGGATGGATATAGGGCTGTTGGGGAGGGTTTTGGGCGATCGCTACGAAGTGATCGCGTCTTATTTGCCAGAAGATTTTCCCTTCGGATTTGCCAAAGGAGACGGTTTTGCTTTGAGTAGAACTTTCGAGCGAGAGGTTTTGCGATCGCCCTCACCCATTTCTATCGAATCGGCTGGTACTACTCAATGGCGGAACCACCCCGCCTACACAGTGCGGCGGCTGGAGGCATTTATGGGCACGCGGGTAATGGTAGAAGGCAGAGTTTTTGGCACTTTGAGCTTTACTTCGCGCACCGCTAAACCTCCGATAAAACCGCTCAATTTAGAAATCTTAAAGTTGATGGGCAATTACATTGGCACTGAAATTGCCCGGGAGGAGAAAGAGAGAACTTTGGAGCGGCAGTACCAGCGCGGTTTGCTGCTGAAACAAATCACTCAAAAAGTGCGATCGACCTTAGATACTCAAGAAATTTTTCAGACTACAGCTACCCAAATCGGCCGCGTATTTGGTGTCAATCGCTGTACAATTCACACCTATCTTGTCGAACCTTATCCCCACCTTCCTTGCGTCGCCGAATACTTAGAACCAGCCTACGAATCGGCCTTAGATTTAGAACTTTCCGTCACTTACAACCCCTATACCGAAAAACTTCTTTCTGAAGATGTAGCACTTGCATCTTCCGATGTCTTCGCCGATCCTTTGCTCGAATCTTCAGTGCCTATGTGCCGCCGCATCGGACTGAAATCTATGCTAGCAGTTCGCACTTCCTATCAAGGATCACCCAATGGCATTATTACTTTGCACCAGTGCGATGCAACTCGTCAATGGACTCCCGACGAAATTGAACTGTTAGAAGATGTTGCCGCTCAAGTCGGAATTACTTTAGCTCAAGCACAACTTTTAGAGACGGAAGTGCAGCGACAGCAACAACTCGCAGAGCAAAATGAAGCTTTGGAACAAGCCCGACAAGCGGCGGAAGTTGCTAACCGAGCTAAGAGCGAATTTTTAGCGACTATGAGTCACGAAATCCGCACTCCGATGAATGCGGTAATTGGGATGACGGGTTTGCTGCTGGATATGGAACTAACTACTGAACAGCGGGATTTTGTGGAGACAATTCGCACTAGCGGCGATGCTTTGCTGACGATCATTAACGACATCCTCGATTTTTCCAAGATTGAATCGGGAAAA
>DMYK01000460.1 GCA_003483675.1 Microcoleaceae cyanobacterium UBA11344 | reverse complement strand
GATACGGTGATCGAATTGGGCGATCCGCGCCTTGAGAAACTTTTGGATCCCGATCTTTACGCTCAATTTAAAGATGATTTGGAACTGCTAGATGAATTAGGGGATGAACTAGATTTAGACTTAGTTGCTGCTGGGAAAATGACGCCTGTTTTCTTTGGTAGCGCCATGAGTAATTTTGGGGTTGAGCTGTTTTTAGATGCGTTTTTAGACTATGCTCTTAAACCGATCGCCCGCAAAAGCAGTGTTGGAGAACTTCCGCCAACCTATGAAGATTTTACCGGGTTTGTGTTTAAGTTGCAAGCGAATATGGACCCAAGACACCGCGATCGGGTTGCCTTTATTCGGGTTTGTACGGGTAAGTTTGAAAAGGACATGAATGTGACTCACGCTCGCACGGGTAAAACGGTGCGTTTGTCAAGACCTCAAAAATTATTTGCTCAGGATCGAGAGTCGATCGAGGTTGCTTATCCGGGTGATGTGATTGGTTTGAATAATCCGGGAGTTTTTGCGATCGGCGATACGATTTACACTGGTCAAAAACTGGAATATGAAGGGATTCCATGTTTTTCGCCGGAACTTTTTGCTTATTTGAGAAATCCCAATCCTTCTAAATTTAAGCAGTTCCGCAAAGGTGTTTCTGAGTTGCAGGAAGAAGGTGCTGTGCAAATTATGTATTCGGTTGATGAGTCGAAACGGGAGCCAATTTTGGCGGCTGTGGGACAGTTGCAATTTGAGGTGGTGCAGTTTAGAATGCAGTCTGAATATAATGTGGAAACCCTGATTGATATGTTACCTTATAGTGTGGCTCGCTGGGTTGATGGCGGTTGGGATGCGCTGGTAAAAGTTGGGCGGCTGTTTAATACGGTGACGGTTAAGGATAGTTGGGGAAGACCGGTTTTGCTGTTTAGAAATGAGTGGAATTGTCACCAGGTGGAAGGTGAACATCCTGTGTTGAAACTTAACTCGATCGCCCCGGTGGTTTCTGGTTTGGAAATTAGCGCTAATTGAGGTAAAGCTATGACTTTTGCTCCTGATATCACAACCCAAATTACTCATCTCCCGGATCATACTGAACTCCCAGAAACAGATGGTACTTTTGTGAAAAATTTTCAGGAGCATCCTCAAAGCGTTCTATTAACTGATTCCCTCGAACCAGTCCTGCAAAAGCTCCATCCAGAAGGTGATTATGCTATAGGTCAGGATTGTGGCATTTATTGGCGTTTGACAGAGCCTTTAGAACGTGGTGCTGAATGCCCAGATTGGTTTTATGTGCCTAATGTGCCGCCCACTCTTGATGGTAAAGTGCGACGTTCTTATGTGTTGTGGCAAGAATTTATAGCGCCGCTAATTGTCTTAGAATTTGTATCGGGAGATGGTTCGGAGGAAAGAGATAAAACTCCTGTATTTGTTTCTGAACAAGAGGGGAGAGCAAAGCCTGGTAAATTTTGGATTTATGAAAATGTGATCCGCACTCCTTTTTATGGAATTTATGAAGTGAGTAAAGCTAGTATTGAGCTTTATCATTTAGTGGATGGACAATATCAGTTATTGCCGGCTAATGAGCGTGGTCATTATCCAATTCCAGCTTTGGGAGTGGAGTTGGGAATTTGGCCAGGAGTTTATCAGAATGCGGAATTGCCTTGGTTGCGCTGGTGGGATTCTGATGGTAATTTGTTGTTGACTGGTTGGGAAATGACAAAGTTATCAGAAGTGCGTTTAGAACAGGAACGTGCAAAATCAGAACAAGCTCAACTTGTTGCAGACCAGGAACGTGCAAGAGCAGACCAGGAACGTGCAAGAGCAGACCAAGAACGTGCAAAATCACAGAGGTTAGCAGAGAAATTGCGAGCTGCTGGAATTGATCCTGATCTATAAATTAAGAGGACTATGGCAAAAAAGCTTTGAGATTCTTCGCTTTGCTCAGAATGACATAATTACATTGAAATCCGTAAGTCATATTCAGGCTTAGGCTATGTTAGACAAGATGCGATCGCCAGAACAGTCAAGGTATCACCACCTAATCCAAATCAATCGGGTTTATCTGTGAAACAGGTTCTAGAGGCTGGAATAGCCGCTTTGAAAGCGCGGGATTATTCAAGGGCGATCGCCCTTTTAGAATCTGTGGCTGAAACCGCCGCCCAGCCACTGAGTACGCGGGCGCAGATGGGATTGGTGGCTGCATACAAAGCAACTGGTAATCTTAAAAAGTCGATCGCCCTGTGTACTTCCCTCGCCAAACATCCCAACACACAAGTCAAAACTTGGGCCGATCGCACATTAACAGAATTGAGCGATCGTCGTCCCCCAAAACCACCGGAGAATCAAGGAAAAATCCCAGAAATTCCCCCAGAAACCGGCTTAGTTGCCCCTTTGGATCGCATAATTGCTGGCACTGAGCCGTCGAAAATACCGCCCTCAGTCGAGAAACCCTCAGCAGACCATAAAACAGGATTTTTGGCTTTTGAACCGACTGTAGGGCAAATAAAGGCTAAATCGAAAGATGTTTCGCCCCCACCTCCACCCCCCAAACCGCCAAGTTTTAAGACTTCCGAACCGGAAAAATCAACAGCAACCACGCCCGACACAGAAAAAAGAGCCGATTCCCCAACAGATATCCCCCCGAGCAGTGCAGATTCTTACCAACTGACTTGGCGTAATCAGGGGCGCGCTCAGAATTGGCGATCGCTCAAACCGCTGAAATTGGCGGGTTTTCGGCTAGAAGCGATCGCTTGCACGATCGCCCTATTTTTTGTAGC
>DMYK01000468.1 GCA_003483675.1 Microcoleaceae cyanobacterium UBA11344 | reverse complement strand
AGTGCTAATCTGTGCGATCGGCAAAAAAATCATCCCTGAGAATCGAATAAATTTTTAGATCCCAATATCTGCCTTTGACAAATAGCTGCTGTCGCAATATTCCTTCCAATTGCATCCCCACTTTTTCCATCACGCGGGCTGAACCAATATTATTAACTTCACATTTAGCCTCAATTCTATTCAGCAGCATTTCCCGAAAGCCGAACTCCATAATTGCATTGACAGCCTCACTCATGTATCCTTGATTCCAATATTTGCGATCCAGTGCGTATCCAATTTCACCGCGACTGTGTGTCATACTCCATTCCACATATCCGCAAGTGCCGATAAATTTTTTCTCGGCTTTATGAACTATTCCCCAATCTACAAGTTCTCGTCTTTTGTACATTTTCAGCAGCGACTTTATAAAATACTTAGTCTCTTCGAGCGAGCCATGAGTTGACCACATTGTGTATTCTGATACTTGGGGGTCGGCAGCATACTCAAACATATCGTTGGCATCGTTTAACGTAATTTTTCTCATCAGGAGTCTATCAGTTTCTATAGAGGGCAAATTGGATAATATATCTAGAAGTTTCATTTTGACGACCTGTATTGTGATATAATTTAAAACTAAAAAATGCAAGCTAAAATTTCAAAGCCAATGGTGACAATAAAATCTGGGCGTTTTAACTGGTTGGACAATGAGTCGATCGCAGCTTGGACTTTCCTCGCGCCGGCTTTGCTGTTTCTGGGTATTTTTTTGATTTGGCCGATCGGCTATTTATTTTACCTCAGCTTTACCAGTGGCAGTTTTACCCAGTCGGGTATCCGTTTAATTGGCTTAAAAAACTACTGGCGCTTGCTCGACAACCCGGATTTCTGGCAAGTTCTCCAAAACACCATCTATTTTACTACTGCTACAGTCATTCCTAGCTTGGTTATTCCCTTGGGTTTAGCAGTCTTGCTAAATCGATCGTTTGCTGGGCGAGGCGCTCTCCGTACCGCCTATTTTATTCCTTCTATTACCTCTTTAGTTGCCGTTGGCTTGGGTTGGCGCTGGCTGTTTCAAACTGAAGGCCCAGTCAATAATATACTAATGTCGATCGGCCTAAATCCGCTCCCTTGGCTCAGTAGCACAGTTTGGGCAATGCCCGTGCTGATTTTGCTAAGTATTTGGAAACAATTAGGCTTTAATATGGTAGTATTTTTGGCAGGACTACAAGCAATTCCGGTCAACCGCTACGAAGCCGCAGAATTAGATGGAGCTAATGCTTGGCAGCAATTCCGGTACATCACTTTACCCGGTTTGCGGCCGACTTTGGTGTTTGCTACCGTCACAACTGCTATTTTTACCCTGCGGAGTTTCGAGCAAGTTTATGTCATCACTGGTGGCGGCCCTTTGAACTCTACTAATTTGCTAGTTTATTATATTTACGAGCAAGCTTTTTCGCAATTTGATTTTGGCTACGCAGCCGCTGCGGCAACTTTGCTGATGGCTGTGGCTTTGGTATTAGTCTATTTGCAACTAAAGGTTTGGGGCGAAGATTCTTGAGTTGCGTGGGGCGGGTTTATTCAGATTGTTGGTACTTGTTAAATATTTTTGGCGAACCCTTCGACTACGAGGAAGGGCATCGCCCGCCCCTACATAATTATTGATATTAGTGGAGGCGGATTTGTTTACTCTTTGACAAACAACGGGGAACAGCAGGGGCTGCTAAAACTCAAGTTGCTATTGGATGATATGGAAATAGTAGGCTGCCACCAGAAAATTGATCCCTAGTAGTACCAAAAACCAGGCCATCCGAAAGGTGTAAGGTGGCTTGCCCATTTTCATCACGGATTCGGATTTTAGTTGATTCTTCACTATCTCTGCCATAGGTCAAACTCCTAATTAATCTTTGACACTCCCCAGCTATCAAGGCGTGGGGATTCTTGGTTCTAGCGACACACCTGTGAATTACGAATTAGAAATTACGAATTACAAATTGGGAAATCTCAACTCCCAATTCGTAATTCGTAATTCGTAATTTTCAAGGCTGATCTCCCCAAGTGTTCGAGAATTACTTCTCATGTTACCGGATGCCCTACGGTACGTTTTAACTTCCCAAAATTTACTTTTCTGATTTGGGCTGACGTTAGTTAGCCTAGCTATGTTTATTCGTGGTTTTCGCCACCCACTAGCCATTATTATTTTCCGACCAGTCGTTTGAGCTTGGTGTCTCATTTGTATCGGCGGTTATTCTACCTGTGGCCTAAGTATTATTCTACTCTATTTTAAATAGAATGCAAGGAAATTTGAAAAATAGATATTAAATGCTTGAATGCTTATAAGGTAGACCCTTAATTAAAGCCATCCTATAAGGACGGGGCTTTAGCCCGACGCTACGCTCCGCCCAATTTTGTGGTAACTAGGAATTTATACTGAGTGGGATTAGTTTTAATCGCTCTCTCCGGCGTGGTAGGAACTGCGGACGAGAGGGCCCGATCGCACGCGCCCAAAGCCCATCTCCCCCGCGATGCCCCCAAAATGGTCAAATTCAGCGGGAGTCCAGTATTTTCGCACTGGGAGGTGTTCTAGCGATGGTCTCATGTATTGACCGAGGGTGAGTCGATCGCACCCCGCAGCCCGCAAATCGGCCATCGCTGCGACTATTTCCGCTTCCGTTTCCCCGTGCCCCAACATCAAACCCGATTTGGTGGGAATGCTGGCGTCAAATTCCTTAACAATGCGGAGAACGTCCAAGGAGCGATCGTACTTGGCCCCCCTCCGCACAAGCCCTTGCAACCGGCGCACTGTCTCAATATTGTGGTTGTAACAAGCCGGTTTAGCCTCCACAACCGTCCGAATTCGCGATCGCTGCAATTCATCTAGGGTGGCATTCTCCGCCTCTCCCCCTTTCCCAATTCCTCCCCAAAAATCCGCTGTTAGTACCTCAATTTGAGTATCAGGGTTTAATTGTCGGATGGCTGCGATCGTCATCGCAAACCAACCAGCACCTCCATCCGGCAAATCATCCCTCGCCACCGAAGTCAGCACCGCATAGCGCAAACCCAGCAGATTTACTGCTTCCGCTAC
>DMYK01000545.1 GCA_003483675.1 Microcoleaceae cyanobacterium UBA11344 | reverse complement strand
CCTTGAATTGAATCGATTACACTTTGTCTGATGTCATCTCTTTCTAACAGCGGATCGACGACATCTAATGCAACTCCTGCGAGGGCTAAATGACAGGCTGACCAACCCAGCCAGCAACCTATTTCTAAAGCTTTTTTACCTTGAAATTGTCGGGCTGTATTGTAAAGAATATGTGCTTCATCGCGACTGAGAAATCCGACTGAGGGCGCTCGCCGATCGACATACCAATTATGAGGAATTTCTCGACGTAGATAAGGCCACGGACAAGTCTGAGTATCGCCGACAATCATGTTAGGAAAGTAGGCATCTGGGAGGATGATTTTAAATCCGGGCGAGATGTAATCTCCTGCGGCTAATAAAGTATTGTTTGTGATTTCTGACTGTACTGAGGCTGTCATTTTTGGCTCTTGAATGGGTTGGTAACGGACGCTCATTTCCAGTATGTCGCCGTCTGTTGTTACCAAGTTTACCAAGTCGTGTTTGTGACCGGTCATGTGCAGAATGCCGATCGCCTCTTGTGGCAAATACGGCTCCACAAAACAACCTCGATCCTTCTCCCACACGGGCAAACCAAAGTTACAACTCCAGTTACACCAAGCCGGCAGCATCTCTGTTTTATCAAATAATTCAGTGCCGTAAACCAAGCGATTCAAGGCAATTTGGTCAGTCATCAAAGAGACGTGCTGCTGCAATCCCTGTGCCAAATATTCCGCCCAAAGTTCCCAGTGCGGAGCATCTTTGTGCAGCGCAAAAACACCAGCATTTATAGTAGGATAGCTGTGTAACTCTTGGGCTACTTCTTCCCCAAAACTTGCTTGATAATCGCGATACACAAATTCGGAGTACCAAGGCAGTTTGCCGTAAGCTAAATAATAACCACGATCCATTTCGGGCACAACTGCTAAACCTCGCTTTGCCGCTCCTTTAACTAATAGTTGAACGGCTTTCCAATCTTGTACCCAAGCATCAGCATCTATCCACAGATAGATGTCAAAAAATGGGAAGTATTGGCGCAAAAACGGACGTGCTAAAAGTCCTTTAAGGTAGTGAGGAGCTTCATTTTGGCTAGGAAAGTCAAAGTCCCAATCGGGTGTTTTAATGAAATTAACTTGTGTTTCTAGCCACTGCAATTGTTCGGGAGTGCAGCCAAGATCGAAAAAGCCGATCGCCACATTTTCACCCTCTGGTTTTTCCCGCACCGATAAAATAGTGCCTCGCACCAGTTCAAAATAATTTGCATCAGCGGCCGTAATGATGATAAGCTGCATAAATATAGGATTTTTGGTTAAGGATTGGGCATTGGGAATTGGGCATTGGGCATTGGGCATTGGGAATTGAGCATTGTTTAAATACTTCCCTCTTCATTACCTCCGTTACATCCCGTACATTGCTCGTTGCCGAACTTCTTTCTTCCTTAAATTATACTATCGAGGATGACTTATGAAAAACCCAAAAGGCAAAGTTTATCTAGTCGGTGCGGGGCCTGGAGATTGTGACTTGATGACAGTGCGATCGCACAAATTGCTATCCCAAGCCGAAGTCTTAATCTACGACGCTCTAGTCGATATCCCCCAACTCGAATTAATCCCAGTAACTTGCCTAAAAATCGAAGTCGGAAAACGCGGTGGCAAACCTTCTACTCAACAACAAGAAATCAACCGTTTGCTAGTAGAACACTGCCACAGAGGCAAACAAGTAGTGCGCCTCAAAAGTGGCGATCCGTTTATTTTTGGCCGTTCTAGCTCCGAAATTCAAGCATTAATAGCAGCCGACTGCGATTTTGCAGTAATACCGGGAATTTCCGCTGCATTAGCCGCACCATTACTAGCAGGAATTCCCCTCACAGATCCAGTAATGAGCCGCTGTTTTGCAGTGATGAGCGCCCACGAACCAGATGCTCTGGAATGGGAAGCATTAGTGCAGATAGACACTTTGGTAATATTGATGGGAGGGCGCAATTTAAGTGAGATTATCTGGCAATTACAAAAACATGGATTATCGAGCCAAACTCCGATCGCCATTATCCGAGATTGCGGCCGCCCCGAACAACAAATTTGGCTCGGCAATCTCTCTGATATTATACATAAAACAACCGGTGAATCTCTGTCACCTTGTGTGATAATTATTGGGGAAGTAGTAAGATTACGCGAATATTTAATCCAGCCACAAAGCACCAACATGATCGATATAAATGTCACCCCTAATCACAGCCAATTGCCACTAGCCGGAAAAACTATTTTAGTCACCCGTGCAGCTTCTCAATCTGGTCAATTTAGCGATCGCCTCCAGCAACAAGGAGCCCGCGTGATCGAAATGCCCGCTTTGGTAATTTGCCCGCCTTCCACCTGGGAACCATTAGACAGTGCGATCGCCCAATTGTCAACCTTTCACTGGTTAATTCTGACTTCCACCAACGCGGTAGACTACTTTTTTGAAAGACTAGAAGCCAGTGGGAAAGATGCCCGCAGTTTGTTCGGAATTAAAATCGCAGTTGTCGGCAAAAAAACCGCCGAAAGTTTGCGATCGCACTCTCTGCAACCTGACTTTATTCCCCCCAACTTTGTCGCCGATTCCCTAGTCGAAAACTTCCCCTGGGAGGGCGTGGAGGGCGAGCACGGGGGCATCGCCCCTACAAACTGCAAAATCCTATTTCCCAGAGTAGAAAGCGGTGGGAGAGAAGTTTTAGTCAAAGAATTCACCGCCAAAGGAGCGCAAGTAATAGAAGCACCAGCCTATCAATCTTGCTGTCCCGAAAACATCGATCCGATCGCCCTAGCAGCACTGCAAAATCGGGCGGTGAATATTATAACATTTGCCAGTTCCAAAACTGTACAAAATTTTTGCAAGCTCATAGCACAAAACCCCGAATTGTCCATATCGCAGGATTGGTTAAAAAATGTTTGCATCGCCTCCATCGGGCCGGAAACTTCCAAAAGTTGTTATAATTTATTAGGTAAGTTAGATGTAGAAGCCAAAGAATATACCTTAGATGGACTGACTGAGGCGATCGTTCAATGGGTTGCAGAACATCAAAGTTCGTAAGTGCGATCTGGCAGCCGTTGACGATCTAATCTGTAGGTTGTAAAATTGTTGTAATCTCAATTTAAAAAAGTGTTGCTACAATCTTCCATCTGATACCAATTATTAAAAGTTCCAGACGCCGGACACGGCACTGCCGTGTCCCTACAGATGGTCCCGTACAATTTATCGGTTGCAAGATTTTTTAGAATAGGTATAAAATGGTTGTAAAATAACTGGGAGGAAATATGACCGCCAAAGAACAGCTTCTCCAAGAAATCGAGCGAGTACCAGAACCTTTGCTGCTAAAGGTGCTTGAATTTGTCCGCTCATTAAAGACTGAAGAAGAACAACAAAAACTAGAAGCCAAAGCATGGCAGGCATATCTAGATTCAGAACGCGAAAGAAAGGAGGTTTACCGTCGCCTTGCCAACTCCTAATTTTATCACTAAAAATATGGTTTTAAGTATTCACGCCAGACAGATAGAGAGATTTGGTGGCACTCCCGGTGTCAGAGACGAAGGTTTGTTAGAGTCAGCTTTAGCTCAACCGCAAGCAACTTTCGGCGGTCAATTTTTGCATCCGACAATTGCCGAACAAGCTGCTGCTTATCTGTACCATATAGCGATGAATCATCCGTTTATAGACGGTAACAAGCGATCGGCCTTTGCGGTAACAGATACCTTTTTGCGCTTGAATCGCTTTTATTTGAATTTAACGGACGAACAAGTCTACGATTTAGTTATGCAAGTAGCACAGGGAAATATGACAAAGGAAGAAGTCAGTACCGAGTTCGAGTTATGTATTGTTAAGTTTTGAAAAGTAGGATGTGCAGCGAGTCCTCTACATTCTGATAGACAATCGGGGAACAAAATAGCGAGTAAAATTATCAACAAGAACAAAACTTGTGCAGTCTACGTTAACCCAATAATAGACTCAAAAACAGAAATGGGACTTACGCACTCTCGAAGGTGTTGCAAATCTTTGAGATTCTTCGTTTCACTCAGAATGACAGAATAAGGTCGATCGCCCGCAGCCAACTCCCCCTACCCGAAAACTAATTAGCAATAGCCATGAATATAAATTTTTCTCGTTTCGACACCTTAAGCAGCGTACTAGCAGGAACCAGCGTCGCCGCCTTAACAATAATCATCAGCCAACCGGCGATCGCCAAAACTCCCCAAGCAGTCGCCAACATTGCCGGCCCGCTGACAGTACAAATTAACAGTTCCCTAGGAGACGGTTCCGGCGTAATTATTGCCAAAAACGGCAAAACTTACACAGTTTTAACAGTCAACCACGTCGTAGAAAAAGCCGACGTCAAATACACGGTTCGCACTTCGATCGGCAAAAACTATCCAGCAACCTCCGTCACCCGCTTACAAACAGCCCAAAACGACGCGGATTTAGCCGTAGTCAAATTTGAAAGTCCAGAAGAATATCCAGTGGCGACGATCGCCGATTCCGATCAAGCCGTCATTGGCACTCAAATCTTCGTTTACGGCTATCCCGCTACCGGAGGACTTTTTGGGGCAGAACGAGAACCAGAGCTCTCTCCCGGACTCGTTACCAGCCGCCCACGCAATCGCCCGGAAGGTTACACATTGCGGTATCAAGCTGTAACTTGGAGTGGTATGAGTGGCGGGCCAGTTTTCGACTCCGAAGGCCGAGTCATCGGCTTACACGGACAAGGCGAATTCGGTTTCGCGCAAACCAGTAGCGGCGAAGTCGCCCCGATTAAAACAGGATTTAACGCAGCAGTTCCGATCAATACTTTTATCGCAAAACTGGTGGCGGCGGGAATGAACAAATCCGAGTTGAAAGTAGACAATACTCCCGCAATTCAAGGCCCCATATCCAGCGCTAATCCTCAAGATGCCCAAGCCTATTATTTTCGCGGACTTTCGCGGTTAGATCAAGGAGATGCTTGGGAGGCGATCGCCGATTTCAACAAAGCACTTGCTTCCAAGTCCAACTACACTCCCGAATTGTACTTCAACATCGGCAATGCCCGCACACTCATCAGCAGCGTCGATTCAACCCGTGGGCCCAGCGCTATTCAAGCATACACGCGGGCGATCGAAGCTAATGCCGGCTTTGCCGACGCCTACTACAATCGCGCGTTAGCCCATCTCGAAAACAAAGACAAACCCCAAGCAATTGCCGACTTTCAAAAAGCCGCAGAACTTTACAAACAAGGAGGGAGAACGAGTGCGTATCTAGACGCGCGTAAAAGAATCGAACAGTTGCAATAAAATTTGAAGTTAGTAGTTCTGGACTCACGGGTAGTCAGAAACCGGGTTTTTTACAAAAATACTGCATCCCTGCCTTTAACTAAAGTGAAAAACCCGGTTTCTTTGGTATACCCCATGCCCCATGCCCCATGCCCTAGGCCCTAGGCCCTAGGCCCAATCACCCAAATATATTAAGCCATGTCTTACAGCGAATTTAGCCTAGACAGAGTGGTAAAAACCTTTCACCTAACTACATCAGAAAAGAGCAACTTATTTGCCAACACTGCGGTCGCTCAATGCAGCGAAATCTTGATACAAACCCTCGAATACAACGTACCTTTAGCCCTAGCCATCAATACAGAAAAAGCGCGATCGGAATTAATTATTGCTCCAGTTTTGCTAGAACTGAGGAGGCAATTGCAAGATAGAATTAGTTTATTTTCTGGAACTGACTTTAATGTTGCACCTGAGTTAGGATTGAATGGAACTTGTGACTTTTTAATCAGCCAAGACTCGGAACTCTTATTTATTCGATCGCCAGTTGTGACGCTAGTCGAAGCCAAGAAGGAAAATATTAACAGCGGTTTGGGACAGTGCGCGGCAGAAATGGTAGCAGCCCAATTATTTAACGAACAAGAAGGAAATAATATTCCCAGGATTTATGGGGTTGTCACATCCGGTAACATTTGGAAGTTTATGAAGTTAGAAAAACAAGTTCTTAGCATAGATTTTGTTGAATACTACTTGCAGAATATCCCCAAAATTCTCGGCATTTTATTGAGCGAAATTTCTGCTTCCTATAGTTTATGAATGTTTTAACCGCAGAGAGCGCAGAGGACACAGAGTTAGAGAAGAGAGAGATGAATTATTCTAATGCTAACGGATTTAATCTGACAAAAATCTCTGTGCTATAATCGTATCCATCCATAAGATTAGCCGGACTTCGTTATGGTTCAAACAATTCAAGCTAAGAATGTCACATTAGAAGAATTACAAACTCTTTTCGGTTTGCAACTTGTTCGAGACGATAATTTTTTCAGGGAATGGCAAGATGAGTTGCCGGAAATTACGGACTTTCAGAAACAACAACTAAACCAGATTAAAGCGGGCTATTTCAATTTGCTGGAACATCCGCCGCTGCTGGAAAAAACTATCAGTTTGTCGATCGTCTCTCCGCTGTTGTTTACCGGAGAATTTTACCTGCATCCATTTTACATTAAACCAGAAAAATCCGTTGAAATTTCGGAAGAAGACGAAGGCGTTATCATCAAAGGGAGCCTCGACACTTTAGTTTTAAAAGACCAGTTGTGGCTGATGGTAATAGAATCGAAGCGAGCTTCATTTTCCATCGAAGC
>DMYK01000273.1:8667-8874 GCA_003483675.1 Microcoleaceae cyanobacterium UBA11344 | reverse complement strand
GGCGCGGCAACGATGCTGCAAACTGCGGCTAAAACTGCTCTGCAAATGGGTGATAAAAGTGCCGCAACTGTGCTACAAACTTCTGCTACTCGTTTGCAGTCTGGTGAGGAATTGAGTGAGGGCGATCGCAAGAAAACTCGGATTGCTTCTAAAACTATATTGAAGTAATCGGGTGATTTCCAATGCTAAATCCGGCGATTGGAAATC
>DMYK01000273.1:0-8578 GCA_003483675.1 Microcoleaceae cyanobacterium UBA11344 | reverse complement strand
AAATCCGGCGATTGGAAATCGCGACTACACAAACAAAGTCCGCCTGCGCGGACTAAGAATATTGAAACCCGCGCAAGCGGGTTTTGTTTTTGCATCTATGTGTACTGCACAAGTCAAAATTTGTGGATGCTCTAGATGCTCGATCGTCTATAATGTTTGTATTACCTATCAAGAGTGTTTGTATGAGCCAGACAATATCTGATAAACTACGCTTTACTACCGCTGATTTAGAACTATTGCCTGATAATGGCGATCGCTATGAAATTATTGATGGAGAGTTATTTGTGACTAGAGCACCGCATTGGGGGCATCAACAGACTTGTGGCAGATTTTTCTCTGTGCTTGATACTTGGTCGATGTCTACTGGTTTGGGACGAGCCGCAATCAATCCAGGCCTCATTTTCACTGATGCTGATAACGTCATCCCTGATGTAGTTTGGGCGAGCAATGAACGCTTGGCTATCTTGCTAGACGAAGCCGGACATTTAACCGCCGCACCAGAGTTAATTGTTGAAGTATTGTCCCCCGGTGCAGACAATCAGAGACGCGATCGAGATTTGAAACTCAGACTCTATTCGGTGCGAGGAGTACAGGAATACTGGATTGTGAATTGGCGGTTGCGGCAAATTGAGGTTTATCGCAGGGAACAAGCAAGTTTAAGGCTAATTGCTACGCTGTTGAGTAATGATGAACTTACCTCGCCTTTATTGCCAGGATTTAGTTGCTCTGTAGCTCAGATTTTTGCCTAGATTATCAAAACACCAGTTTACAATTTAATTGCTAGTCTAGGAATATTTACGATCTTTGGTAATATATCTCCTGCTATCTCTGCTCAATCTTCAACAATATTAATAGCTCAAAAAACGATTGTTCAAAATACCACAGCGGTTTAGCCAAATCAGAAGCAGGCGACATTGAAGGTGCGATCGCAGATTACACCGCAGCCATCCGCCTCAACCCCAACTACGCCAAAGCTTACAACAAACGCGGCATCCACGGCCGCCACCTCAGAGATTACCCAGCGGAAGGAAGCAGATTTCGATCGCGCAATTCAAATCAACCCCAACTACGGCGACACTACAACCGCGCCAAAGTCCGCTACTTCTTAGAAGACAAACCGGGTGCGATCGCCGACTCTCAAAAAGCCGCCGAACTCTATCAAAAATCCGGCAATACCAACGATGATCAAGATGCTATTAACCATATTCAAAGACTGCAAAAATAAATTGCTTTTGAAAACATAGTATAATATCGTTCTATCTGCGTTAATCCGCGTTCATCTGCGGTTAAACACTCCAAATTAACTCTTCAAAAAATGCCTGAAACTTCCACCGTCACCGTCACAGTGCCCGCCACAACCGCCAACTTAGGCCCCGGTTTTGACTGCATCGGCGCTGCTTTAAGCCTCTACAACCATTTCCAATTCTCCCGACTCGAATCCTCAGCAACCGAGAAACTAAAAATTACTGTTACAGGCGCAGAAGCCGCCAAAGTCAAGACAGATGACAGCAATCTCGCTTATGTAGCATTTGTTACCTTGTACGAATACCTAAACCAATCGCCGCCACCCGTAGCCATACATATAGATATGCAAGTGCCACTGGCTAGAGGTTTAGGAAGTTCCGCCACAGCTATTATCGGTGGGTTAGTCGGTGCAAATGAATTAGCTGGTGCGCCTTTGAGTCAGGTGGAAGTGATGCAATTGGCGATCGAACTTGAAGGACATCCCGACAACGTTGTCCCCGCTTTACTCGGAGGATGTCGCCTCGCTGCTAGCAATACACCCCCCCAACCCCCCCTTAGTAAGGGGGGGCTAAGAGAAGAATCTCCTCTTACACCCCCCCTTAGTAAGGGGGGGCTAAGAGAAGAATCTCCTCTTACACCCCCCCTTAGCAAGGGGGGGCTAAGAGAAGAATCTCCTCTTACACCCCCCCTTAGCAAGGGGGGGCAGGGGGGGGTTCCCTGGGAAATTTGCGATATTCCGTGGCATCCTGATATTGTGCCCGTGGTAGCCATTCCCGATTTTGAACTTTCCACAGCCGAAGCGCGCCGAGTTTTGCCTAGTGATTACAGCAGGGCTGACGCGATTTTCAATGCTGCACACCTGGGTTTGCTGGTGCGGGCTTTGGCTACGGGCGATCGAGATTGGCTGCGCTGCGCCCTCCAAGACAAAATTCACCAGCCTTATCGCCGATCGCTGATTCGAGGATATGAAGCTGTGCAAGAAGCTGCGTTGAATGCAGGGGCTTGTGGAATGGTGATTAGTGGTGCTGGGCCGACGCTTTTGGCGTTAACGGATGCTACTAATGCTGTTGCGGTTGAGACAGCGATGGCGGTTGCTTGGGGGGAATTTGGGGTGAAGGCTGATGTAAGGGCGATCGGGCTTGATAGCCAAGGCGCGCAAATCTCCAGTTAATTAAGTTAGCTGGACAAAAAATCTACTGTGCAAGCGAAAATCGGATTTTATTACCTCTATTGGATGTTGATGTCCATTGATATTGTACTTTTATTAACTTGAGTTGAGCTTGTTGACGAGATGTGACACCGAGTAGAGATACTCAGATTCAGTGATGGCGCGATCGCTGCAACTAACCTCAAAGCTAATATCTGCGAACGTCTAACGGCGCTAGATAAAGTTTTGTAACAAAAACCCAATATTTTGCATAAAACTTGTGGACTCAACCCGATAGATAAATAGAGCTTGAGAAGTACCGCCACTGTTGCGGTTCATCGGGGCTCATGGTGCATTAGGGCGATCGGTCTAATTCAGCTCAAAGCTACTATCTGCCAGGGTCAGGAAGGATTATGTAAAGTTTTGTAACAAAAGACAAGTATTTTGCATAAAACTTGGGGACTGAGCCTGATAGATAAATAGAGCTCGATAAGTACCGCTACTGTTTGTCTTGAAAGGGAGGATCGTAATGCAAAAATTTTCAATCATTATGCCTGCATTTAAAGCAGAAGATACAATTGCCAGCGCTGTTTTGAGCATCATTAAGCAAGAGTATAAAGACTGGGAATTGATCATTGTTGCAGACGATTACGTTGATTATGAGTCAGTTCTTGGTCGTGTGGGGTTGTTGCACAAAGGCATCCGATTCCTTTCTACTGGAGGCAATGCTTCAGGGTCGCCGATTCCCAGAAATATAGGTCTGGATTCCGCCCGCTTTGAATACGCTGCCATACTCGATGCTGATGATATGATGCATCCCCAGAAGCTTGAGCTTGCGGTTGTACAGTTACAACACCATCCGATAATTTCTTGTGCCCTTCAGTTACTGACGAAGAATCACAAACCTTTAAGAACGGTGGGTGAAGGTTCTGACCGCATCCTTACAAGTCAAGACTATAAATTCACTAACTTCTCAAGCGATTCTATGCTCGTGTATGATCGCAGGGTTGCCGATCCGAGATTTGATTCCACCCTGTCATGTGTCACTGATATCGATTTCCTGTTGAAACTCTTTTCCAAGAGCGATCACTGCTTTCATTTTGGACAGACACTTCATTCTTATGTGAAGCGACCTATTTCTGTAACTAATGGACCTGGTGCTAGCCAAAAGATTGCTCTTACCAAGCAACTAATGTTGGAGAGACTATCTTCTGGACACTACCCATTAGCTGACCCACAGAGTATTCCTTCTGTTCAGCAGTTTTTCACCTGCTCACTAAAGGCAGAAAAATTGTATAGTAATGCGTTACTCACTAACTCTGCCGCACTGTTTGAAGATTATATAGAGCAAACCATCCTAGCTAATACTGACCATGTATTTAGAGAAGAAGCAGCACGATTATTTTATTTGTAAAATCTTATGACCCAGAAAGAAAATCACAATCCAGAGCCTCATCTATGGACTTCACTATCTCTATTCTGGGATGGGATATACAACGTTGATAGTATTGGTCAACCGATTATTCCTCCCAAATCTCCAATTGATAATCAATCCGTCTGTTATGATTGCACAAGACGTTTTTTGAAGCTTCATTCTATATGTTCGGAGAGAAGAGATAGAATACCATATTCCATAGGTTGTGAGAATATTGCGGTTAGGATAGGGGATTATACAGGAAATACATCCTCTGGTGTTGCTGTTGATTTCACGCCCTATGAACAAGTGTTAGTGATACCGATACAGATACTCAAAATCGAGCAGGTCAATACTCTGATGCTTCGTATCTACAGATGTGTTCCAAGCGATCTTGGTGAAGATAAAGCAGATGTTGAATATCAAGTGGGGAAAAATGAGAACTATCTTGTGTATCAAGAAATCCTCGATCGGGTCGAGATCGATGGTCTTCAGACTATCGAGACACTCGTCTTGAAAGAAACTCATTCTGATTTTTCCAGCCGAATTGCAAACTACTGGGGAGTAGAGGACTTCGCTAACTGGTATCACCATACTTATAGCATCGAAGTCTGGATCTCAATTATACCTGAAGCCTTTACAGAAGCTAATGGTGTTCATAATCCAAAGCAAAGAGTTGGAAATACTGTACACAGTCAGATGATGAATGAGATTAGTGGGAATGGCTTGACTAATCGAACTAGGAGGAAAAATGCAATACACCGAGACAATACAGAAGCAATTGAGGATGTCATCAAGATACCTAAAAATCCAAAAAACGCTCGAATACGGGCTTGCGATCATTTAAACTACAACTATAACTTTGAACGGAGGAAGGACTCTTTCAAGTGGCTCAGCGATTTTTCCCGCGTTCAGCGCCTGCTGAGAAATCAAAAAATATTCTTCGAGTATCTTCGTCACATAGAAGGCTATCTTCAAGCGAAACCCAATGCAGAGTTACTCGAAGCATTAGAGTTCTTTGAAGACCAAGCCTATTTCCCAACAACCCAAGCGATCCCTGTTGGTGTCTTATCCTCATCATGCTTTAGTGAGTTAGTTACTCGTGCTTACGCTATCTATGATGTGGGAGTCCGCTCTTGCCACGGAGGACTCACGCATAGATTTCAATGGCACGCTATCATCCATTTGATGACGAACAGGCATACAACCGCTATTGCTCAGGGATTCTACCACTCAGCCTTAGAACTGTATTGCGCGGCCCGTGGTTCTCTCTTCAAGACTACCAATAGACCAAATTCCGAATTCACAATCGATCTTTGGAGGTTTTTATTTGACCGATTCGATAAATATACAACAAAGGATAGTCCACAGTCGGCTCTGATTGTTAAATATCCCGAGCAATATGATGATGAGCTACATTACGCTGAGCAGGCTTATATGGCATTACTGGATTTCCCAAAGAATCCTCGGATAACTCAAGACTTTATAATGGAATTGGGGACTCAGCCAGGTAAGCTAACCTCAAGCTCGATATTTGTCTCAACTCTATTACAAAGTAACTGTATGCTTCCTAACAAGCTTCATAATTGGATCGAACAGTATTTAAGCCACTTAGGGCTGATATCAGGAGCTGATTTCGCTGTTTACACCACAGATGAACGATTAAAATGGGGGTGTCTAATTAGCTCTGATGAGTGGGCGGAGATTGACGCAGAACTAGAGCTTCGGCGCATTCATTTTCACAATCTTTCGCATATAGCATCTAAACTTCGCTCTTTTTTCTTGGAGGCTGTTGTTTCAGTTCGAGTGATTTCAGAACTTTATAGCAACCCTGGATTGATTCCATCCGAAAGCCCACATTATAAAGCTATTTTTCAAAACAATATGGCAGATCGACCGCTTGCGAATATATTTGAAGAAGTGGCTCCATACGTGCGTATTCTGAGTTTATTGCGCCAAGTTTGTAGTGATGGAAAACCATTATTTTCAAACATGATCGACAGTGAAGGAAATAGTATCGAGTGCCTCATAAAAACTGATTCAACTTTGCTGAGTCAGGAAGAAATAGATATATTAAAGGCTTGGAGCCGCTTAAGTGTCAAAGCCAATAAATCTGATGGTTGGAATACAAAAGGTATAGCATTTTTTTAAATCTTTAAATTATATTTTGCGCTAAAAAAATTGACAAAGTTCCGTTGTAGAGACTTGAAGGTAAGACAAATTAAGATGATAAATCTATCAAAAAATATGGGCTTTCTGCAAAAAATAATACTATCTGTAACCCAAAAACATAGAAGAATAGTCGAATGTTATCTTAGCTCGAACGAGGTCAAGAAATTGCATATTGGATGTGGAGGGAATTTCCTTGAAGGTTGGCTGAATACTGATTTTATCCCATTTTCAAATAAAATTCTTTTTATGGATGCTACTCGAAAATTACCTTTTGATAATAATAGATTTGACTATATATTTAGTGAACACATGATAGAGCATATTACTTACACTCAAGGAGGATTAATGCTTTCGGAGTGCTTCCGAGTTTTGAAATCAGGAGGTAAGTTGAGAATATCAACGCCTGACCTTCAATTTTTAATCGATCTTTATACAGAAAACAAAACCGAAATACAACTTGAATTTATAAAGCATTCATCAGATCGATGGATTGAAAAATCTCCCCACTATAAAAATGCTCCTAGCTTTGATGAGACATTCGTTATTAATAATTATATGCGGGCGTGGGGGCATCAGTTTATTTACGACGAGAGAGTCTTGCGTGGTTTGCTAGAAAAAGTCGGATTTGTAAAAATTCATAGGGTTAATGTTTGCGAAAGTCAAGACAGATGTCTAGAAAATTTAGAGAACGTTTCTCGAAAGCCTCCAGGCTTGATAGCTTTAGAGTCTTTGGTCGTTGATTGTACAAAACCATGAGTTTATAAAGAGAATAACTGCTAGTATAGCTTTTGTTGTTTAATCTAATAAGTTTTATGAATCATTTCGAGCTTTTATGGACAACTGGAGAAATTCAAATACGGTATCAGTCAATTTTGGATGCAGGCGGTACACTCCATGCACCTATTCTCGCGCAATATTTGAATAATAGATTTGGTCTGCGTGCAGAAAATGCCTTAGAAGCCTTTTCCGGTCCAGGTTTTATTGGTTTTAATCTCCTAAGTGAGGGAATTGCGAATAAGATGACTTTTCTCGACATTAATCCTATGGCAATCGAGTCCGTTTTAAAGACCATTCGAGCTAATAATTTATTAAAAAAATGTTCTGCATACTGCGGGGACAATTTAGAGCCATTGCCTACAGAATCTAAGTTTAATCTTGTAGTGGGAAACCCACCTTGGTCATTCAAGTGCCAGGGCGATACCAAAGGTTTGATTGAAAGCGATCCAGGCTGGCGCATTCACTGGTCGTTCTATAAAGGAATCGCAAAACACTTACAACCGGGTGGAATGGTTGTTCTTCTTGAATGGAAACCATATGAAATAGAGCCTTCAGGGTCAGGCAGAGAATCTTGGGATATTAGACCCCGACCACCTCAGTTTGATTTCCTAAAAATGATTGAGGCTGGAGGATTGCGGCATATTGAGACTGTCTCGCTGGAGGGGGGATGGCATGGTCTACATGCAGTGGTTTCAATGAAAATCAATGAATAGAAAATACTGATCAAAGCTCGATCGCGCGATGGAAGCTTTGATTGCAGCCGGCATCCCCTGTCATTTATTCAAAATACTGACTGACAACGATGACATCGATTTGAAGGGGTGCATCTCACATTTGTAAATGTATACGAGATCGTAAGGATTTCAGACACCGATTTTTGTGTTTTTGCAAAACTGAGATGCACCCATTTGAAGCCTGTAATGAAATACCTCAAAGCTGTTTCATAATGCCTTGAGTGTAGCGTAATTGTTCGTTTTCCAAAGAGCGATCGCCCTTATTGTCCGAAAGTGCGATCGCTCATCTCCCATCCCTATCAACATGGGACTCAACCATTTACACCTACAACACTCAACACTTTCTGCGGTAAATCAAAAATTTAGTGATTTTGAAGACAATTCCCGACTCAACAGCCGATCGCACTCCTCAATTTTGTGTGCAGATCTAAAATTCACCTAAAGTTCCACGCCCTTTAGCAAAACCCTCCCTAAGATAGAAGTTGGGGGACGATCGGTCTAATAGCCGATTCAGGAGCAAGTGTCAAGCACTCCATCGAACCCAAACCCAGAGCCGCAAGACAGGGAGAACATAAAAATCATGGTAAACGCGCCGACAGGGGAATCCCGCCTAGGCCCGATCGCTCAGGTGCAAGCCTTAGACCGCGATTGCACGACTCTATCCCGTCACGTACTCCAGCAACTCCAAAGCTTTTCAGCCGATGCTCAGGATCTGAGCGCGCTGATGAATCGGATCGGACTAGCAGCCAAGCTGATCGCGAGGCGACTTAGCAGAGCCGGGTTAATGGAAGACGCTTTAGGGTTTACAGGGGCTGTAAACGTGCAGGGAGAATCCGTAAAACATATGGATATCTATGCCAATGAAGTGTTTATCTCCGTATTTCAGCAAAGTGGACTTGTCTGCCGCTTGGCTTCGGAGGAAATGGAAAAACCCTATTATATTCCCGAAAATTGTCCGATCGGGCGCTACAGTCTCCTCTACGACCCCATAGACGGTTCTTCCAATCTTGACATCAATCTCAACGTCGGCTCAATCTTTAGCATCCGCAAGCAAGAGGGGGACGATGAAGACGGTTCTGCTTCCGATTT
>DMYK01000472.1:808-2550 GCA_003483675.1 Microcoleaceae cyanobacterium UBA11344 | reverse complement strand
TCAAATTAATGCCGCCAAATATAGTCAGCAATAGGTCTTTTTACAGAGGAAGGACTATCTGTAGGAAAATTAAATAAGACCGATCGCACTTTTACCTTCCCTACCCCCAAACGCCTTTCTACACGGCTAGGAATACCATAACCGTAAACAATGTGTCCTTTTCCCGCCAACACTACAACTTGATAGTCGGGATTCGCTTTGACAAATTCAGCTATTTTTTCAGCCATAGTTTCATCCCACAAAACTTGCGCTTGCAAAAATCTTTCAAAGGCCGTACTATTTCCTTGTGCTGCCTTTTGGTGTTGCTGGTAAACTTCTAGTAACATTTGTCGATATTCGGCGTTGTCAGTGCGAATTTCTGAGAGTGGCGGAATGTGTTTTTTTTCCTCTGCTGTGAGGCTTTCTAAACCTTGGGTGGCAACTTTTCTGGTTACTTCGGTTGGTGTATTTAAGGCAAGAAGTGGCAGTTGATTTAATGCGGCAAATCGTACAATCGGCGCGTAATATTCCCAGGGAAAACGCCATCTTTGATTGTATTCTGTTTGTTTGACTAATTCCTCTTCTGTGAGTTTACCTGCTAAATATTGGTCTAGTACGCTTTGGAATGGGCGCTGAAACATTTCGAGGGCGATCGCAATTTTCGGATTTTGTCGCTGCATTTCTCGGATAATCTTTAGTTGAGCTTGATGATCTTCGATGCTGTCGTGGGTTTCTCCCAGATAGACGACTCTTGCCTTTACCAACTGTTGCAGAATCTCTTGGTTAGTATAATTCTGCTGTGGTTGAGGGTTGGCTGTCGATTCGGCTGTAGCTGCACTGCTGCACAGTAGAAACAGCCCCAGCGACGCAGCACACAGTTTGATGAGTTTGGTTGTTTTCATAGAATTATTATGCCTCTTTCTCGTCGCCGCCGGCAATGCCGAACTCTACTATTTAAGCTGAGCTGCTAGAACGATAATTAATCCGTCGATCCCTGTCAAAATCCCTGAGAGTGCCTTCCTTCTGACTTCAATTGTAAAGTTTAGTTACAGGTACTTGCACTTTGAAAAGAAGGTGCTACATTAATAATATGAAGCAAACAAAAAGCTTCTCTGACAGAGACCACAGCGAAGTTCACAATAAAATCTTAAGGAGTAAAAACGCTGTTTAATCTCACATCTGTCTCATCCAAAACCAATAGCAGCACCCACCAACAAAACTGACACTTCCTCAACTAATAAGAGGGGAGCAATGCAAGTGAATCTCCGATTTGATTGCAACTCCGCATCGAAGTTGAAAAAAGAGGAAATCACTCGGTAAATATGGCTAGGGTGCTGTTGTTGTGAAAACAGCTTTTTGATTGGTGATGTTTTTTTTTCAGTAGAAGCAGAGCCAAAGCATCTGCGTTACCGGGCAGAGCCTGGTAAAGAGATGAACAGAGAAGATGCCTATTCCACAAAGAGTGAATTTTATTGTGGAACAGGCATCTTGCCTGTTCGAAGAAAACCAGATAAAATGGGCCGGATTTTTTAACCCCAAGTTCAGGAGTTCGATCGATAATCAAGACAGTCGATCGCATCTTCCGACAAAGCTATTGTAGGCTGAACGGGACACTTGAGGTGGTAGTAGCCAGTAAAAAATACACAATTAGCACAAGGGATTTGGTGCATTCGCTGGGCTCGGCGCACAGAGTCGGTGACACTACGGCCAATACTTGAAAATAGCAGAAACATTAAGCCCCAAGCGGAAACAAAACACAGGGG
>DMYK01000472.1:352-732 GCA_003483675.1 Microcoleaceae cyanobacterium UBA11344 | reverse complement strand
CGATCGCACGCCCAAAAAGTTGAAAATCTTGTAAAGCTCGATCGACAAACCGGGGAATTGTGAGATGATAGAGAACCGTCCTTAAATAAAATTAGAGGAAATCAGTTATGTCTCTGCGATTAGGCGATACAGTACCCAACTTTACCCAAGCCTCCTCCGAAGGGGAAATCAATTTCTACGACTGGGCTGGTGATAGCTGGGTCGTGTTGTTTTCCCATCCCAAGGATTATACTCCAGTGTGCACTACAGAACTAGGTGCTGTCGCCCGTCTAAAATCTGAATTTGACAAGCGTGGTGTCAAAACTATCGCCCTCAGTGTCGATGATGTGGATTCTCACATGGGATGGATTAAAGACATTGAGGAAACTCAAAATGTCACC
>DMYK01000472.1:0-189 GCA_003483675.1 Microcoleaceae cyanobacterium UBA11344 | reverse complement strand
TGCAACTTACGGACTCTTACAGCGTTGCTACTCCGGTTAATTGGAAAGACGGCGACGATTGCGTAATTGTACCTTCGATTACAGACCCGCAAGAGTTGGCCGAGAAATTTCCCAAAGGTTATACGCCGATTAAGCCGTATTTGCGGATGACTCCTCAGCCGAATAAATAGGTTAAATGTAGGCTTTTGT
>DMYK01000577.1:3986-5879 GCA_003483675.1 Microcoleaceae cyanobacterium UBA11344 | reverse complement strand
AGCAGCGAACCGAGGGCAATTCCCGGCCAGATTCGCCGCCCTTGCAGCAGTAGCGCAGCCAGCGCAATGCCGGCGGGCGGCCACAGGGGAGATGCTTCGGCTGTAACCCCCAGTATTGACCCTGCGAGTTTTCCGGTAACAAAGTAGGCGAGAGCCAAAATGCCTATCTGCAAGAGCGGTAGAGTGCGGCTGTTGAGCAGTTTCATGTTTAGGTGCGATCGAATCCCCCATTGCTAGTTTTTAATGTATGGGGTCGGAGGGCGATCGAGCTTCCTCCGGGCGTATCACCTGACTGGGGGAGGAATTGGCAATTTTAGATTTTAGATTTTAGATTTTATAGCAACCGCCAAGGCAGTTAGAACATTTATGGTCATTGAGCGAAGCGCCTTGGCGACTGCTATAGATTGGTAATTTTCATCGAAAATCTCAAATCGGCTTTTCGTTAATCGGATGGGCATCGGGCATTGAGCATTGCCGAACTGACCTCCGTAACATCCGTGACACTTGTACTGAGCGAAGCGTTGCACGCTCGCGAAGTCGAAGTGTCGAAGTATCCGTTAAATCCGTTAAAAAATCCGTTGCCGAACTTCCTTCTTCTTAAAATCCAAAAACCCGCTTACCATCAGGCTTAGTAGTCAGCCAATTAGTCTTTGCCGTTGCCAATTGTTCTTCAGTAACTGTAGCGTTGGTAAGATTCGCCCCGCACAAATTTGCTCCCCGCAAATTCGCCTTGCTCAAATAAGCCCCCGTCAAGTCAGCACCTCTGAAATCGGCGCATTCAAAATTAGCCGTGCTGCAATAAGCTTCAGTCAAATTAGCATCTCGCAAATTCGCCCTAATTAATCTGGCGTGACCCAAATTTGCCCCAGACAAATCTGCTGCTTGCAAATTTGCCTTCACCAGCCGAGCCTGATAAAAATTTCCCCCCGCCAACTGCGCTTTTGGCAGTTGCAGACCCGACATTTCGCAGTCGGCAAAATCGCGCTGACCTTTAAAATATGCCGATCGCACGCTGTTGCTGTCCCACTTAGCAGGAACTTTCGGTACCTTTGACCCTGTTAAACTGCCACGGTCATCTGCAACTGTTCCGAAAGTTCTGCCGGACTCAGCCAGAGTCCGGGAAACTCTCGGCTGTATTCCCGTGTTTCCCAATTGGGTAAATGAACTTCTGCCGCGGAGATTTTGCTTCGCTCCTGAATTGATTTTGCTCCGGGGCGAGGGCCAGGAAGAACTCTCGTCATTAAATATTGTCGGTTCTTCAACAGTGCGATTAGAGCCGTTGAATTGAGTAGCCAGGCCGTCCAAAAGGTCTGCGTCTTCAAATTCGCCCTTGAGAGCTTTGATGACATCTGCTGCTGATTGGAAGCGGTGGCCAACCATCGGCTTGAGCATTTTATCGAGAATCCGGGCAAAATTTGGACTTAGCTGAACGTGTGGCTGCCAAACAATTTCGCCGGTTACTCCATCGAAATCTAAATCTTTGGGCGATTTTCCCGTCAGCAAGTATAGACAAGTCATACCCAAGGCGTAGATATCGCTGGCAAATATCGGCCGCATTGCCATTTGTTCCGGCGGGGCAAAGCTAAATGTGCCGACTGAAAATTTGGTGTTGGCGCTTTGGTCGGCGGGGTCTAATAACATTGTTTGGCTGACGTGATCTTTTACGGCTCCGAAGTCAATTAAAACTAAGTGATTGTCTTGAACTCGGCGAATAATATTTGCGGGTTTGATGTCCCGGTGAATTACTCCTTGGCTGTGGATGTACTGCACTACCGGTAAAATTTCTAATAGAAAATTTTTCACATCTGATTCATTTAAACGACCCGATTGTTTGACTTCTTGTTTCAAAGTCGAGCCTTTAACATACTCTTGAACCAAATAAAATTGTTGTTC
>DMYK01000577.1:2553-3877 GCA_003483675.1 Microcoleaceae cyanobacterium UBA11344 | reverse complement strand
CAACTCGGCTGACCGGGCAAAGAAATGTCTTTTGCCAGAAATGTTGCTCCAAAACCTCCTTGTCCTAATGGTTGAATTACTTGATAGCGATCGCGCAGTAGCAATCGCGTACCGCAGGCCTGACACTGGAGAATAGAGTCAGGTGGATTTTGAGGATGGGGACAGCCGGGATTTATGCAGTAGCTCATGTTGATTGACAGTGCCTATGTTTTTTGAATCTAGCCCGCGCCACGAGACTGTACAAATGCCTTTACCTGTATCTGAAGGAGATCATGATCGTTCAGTTGTCCGGGGCTGTGCGCGATCGCGAATTAGAATTGCACCTAAGTATTTTAGGCAAATATCTTTACCCTTTGTTTTTGATCTCGCTGCTGTGAGTTGTTTCTCTAGATTTTCCTTGAAGATACTTTAAAGACTTGCCAAAGTTATCCTTTTTTGTGTAAAGTCTTTCTAAACTTAGGTACTATGAGCGCTGTTAGACGTCTCTAGCATAGCTCATTCTCTCGCGCCAGAATGTTACTCATCCGCAAAAAGCCATCTGTCTCAGGGACAACGATCATTTTTGCTTATGTCTCACAAAATATTCTTGACAATATTCCATAAATGTGATATGTAGATCCCCAGGATGGATTCTGGGGCTAGACGGTCATCAAACGGCATTCGCCAGAAGGTAGAATGCAAAAGGCATGAGTCAGAAGGCATGAGTCAGAATTTTTGAGGGTTGCTAATGACTAATGACAATAACTAATGACTAATCACTAAACTATGCGTATTTCTCTAAATTGGCTGCGGGAATTGGTGGATGTGGCGATCGCCCCGGAAGAGTTGGCGGAAACTCTGACAATGGCTGGGTTTGAAGTCGAAGATATCGAAGACCGCCGTACTTGGGCTGACGGCGTGGTTTTGGGCAAAATAGTGGCGATCGAACAACATCCGAATGCAGACAAGTTGAGAGTTTGTCAAGTAGATGTTGGCAAAGCCGAACCATTGAATATTGTTTGCGGCGCACCCAACGCTAGGGCAGACATTTACGTGCCCGTCGCCGTAGTCGGGACTTTTTTATCTCAGATAGATTTAAAAATTAAACCGGCGAAATTGCGGGGCGTTCCCTCCGCAGGCATGATTTGTTCTTTAGCAGAATTGGGACTGTCTAAAGAGTCGGCAGGAATTCACATTTTTGAGTTGGAAAATCCCGAATTGGGCAGCGATATTCGCCCGCTTTTAGGTTTAGATGATGTCATTTTAGACTTGACAGCAACGGCGAATCGTGCTGATGCTTTGAGTATGGTTGGCGTGGCGCGAGAAGTGGCGGCGCTGACTGGGG
>DMYK01000577.1:2243-2419 GCA_003483675.1 Microcoleaceae cyanobacterium UBA11344 | reverse complement strand
TTGCAGGCGGCGGGAGTGCGGCCGATTAATAATGTGGTTGATGTGACTAATTACATTTTGCTGGAATGGGGCCAGCCGCTGCACGCTTTCGATCGCGATCGCCTACAATCTTTCACCGCAACTCAAGATATCAACATCGGCGTCCGGTTTGCCAAAACAGGCGAATCCTTCAAAAC
>DMYK01000577.1:386-2144 GCA_003483675.1 Microcoleaceae cyanobacterium UBA11344 | reverse complement strand
TTAGTCTTAGAAGCAGCGATTTTTGACCAGGCAACGATTCGCCGTTCTGCGCGCGCTCAAGGCTTGCGAAGTGAGTCTTCGATCCGCTACGAACGGGGGGTGAATCAGGCGGCCTTGACGACGGCTTGCAACCGCGCCCTATCCCTAATTTTGGAGTTGGCTGGAGGCGCTGCGACGGTGCAGAAAACGGCGAGTTCTGGTGCGGATGATTTGAGTTTTTCGCGATCGCTCGAATTGCGTTTAGACCGAGTAAATCTGGTTTTAGGTAAATTGAAAAGAAGCGAAACAGGCGGTTCTGAATATTTGGAACCGGCAGAGGTGAAACATATTCTCACAGCCTTGGGATGCGAAGTTGTTCCGGCTGGGAAAGAACGGGTTTTTGCGATCGCAGTTCCGCCTTACCGCTACCGAGATTTAGAAAGAGAAATTGATTTAATTGAGGAGATTGCGCGACTCCACGGTTACGACAATTTCTGCGAGACTTTACCTAGCAAAACGGAGCCTGGTTATCTGTCACCAGAATATGCAGCAATTCGGAATGTGCGATCGGCTTTTCGGGCGGCTGGTTTGACGGAGTTGATGCACTATTCTTTGGTGAAAACTGAGGGAGAAAATCAGGTGGTGTTGGCCAATCCGCTGTTTGTTGAGTATTCGGCTTTGCGGACTGAAATGCGATCGGGTTTGATTGACGCTTTCCAGTACAATTTGGAACAGGGAAACGGCGCGCTAAATGGTTTTGAAGTCGGCCGCATTTTCTGGAAAGATGGGGATGTCATGCAGGAAGCAGACGCAGTTGCGGGGATTATTGGGGGCGATCCAACTGTTGGGAAATGGCAGCAAGGAGGGCGCGATCGCGCTTTGACTTGGTTTGAGGCCAAAGGTATTTTGGAAAGCGTGTTTCAAGAGTTAGGTTTGGCGGTGGAATATCAAAGCGATTCCTCTAATTCGCGCTTGCATCCGGGGCGCACTGCTGCGTTATCCTTAAACGGGAAACACTTAGGAATTTTTGGACAATTGCACCCACAATTGCAGCAAGAAAAGGATTTGCCTGAGCAGGTTTATGTGTTTCAATTAGATTTGGCGGTGCTGTTGGCTGAGTTAGGGCGTTCGAGCAATTCGACTCGCAAATTCGCCGCCTATTCCAGTTTCCCCGCTTCTGACAGAGATATTGCATTTTTCGCACCGATTGAAGTTCCGGTTGTAGATATGCAAAGTGCGATGAAAAAGGCTGCTGGTAGCTTGCTGGATTCGGTGGAATTGTTCGATGAATATCGGGGCGAAAACGTGCCGGCGGGCCAGCGGAGTTTGGCATTTCGGTTAATTTACCGCGCGGGCGATCGAACTTTGAGCGAAACCGATGTCGAACCCGCACAACAAAAAGTTCGCGATGTTTTAGTCGAGAAATTCGGCGTTAGTTTGAGAAGCTAGCAAATGAGGAAATTTAGGGTATATGGAGTGGCCTAATTCTTTGTAGGCGACTGCGACATACCCTAAATCCCCTGATAAGGGCAGAACATGGTAAGTACGCAAAAAATCTAAAATCTAAAATCTAAAATTGCATTGGCCGCAACATCTCCCGCACCAAAAAAGAAGTATCAGGAAATTGCAAAGGAGAAATACTCGCATCATCCGCCAGAATCACCAGACTTTGATAACCATCCTGACTCGGTTCTCGAAAGACGTGAAGTTGCCGATTATTAACATCTAATACCCAATAATCAGCAATTCCTGACTGAGCATAAAGATTTGCTTTAATCC
>DMYK01000577.1:0-376 GCA_003483675.1 Microcoleaceae cyanobacterium UBA11344 | reverse complement strand
GGTCTTCATAGTAAAGTGGATCTGGTATAACCACAGCAATATCAGGTTCCGGTTCCGAGTAATTATTTAACCGAACAGGATCTTGTAATCGCACCAAAACTCGATTTCCCAAACGATTTTCCAGTAACTTCTCTGTGCGTTTCACCGCTGCACCGTGTGCGGTTCCTTTTGCTGCCATTTTTACTATCTGTCCAGCCAATAATTCTACTCGTTCATCTTCATCAAGAATCCCAATTTCAGCCATTAGGTGATATTCTTGAACCGTCAACAGGCGAAGGTCTAATAAAGTCATAGCTTGCTCCTCTATGAATTTAGTAATATGATAGTACGATCGACGTAAGATGCGCCATATATCCCTACAGACTCTAGAACAAAC
>DMYK01000083.1:241-19696 GCA_003483675.1 Microcoleaceae cyanobacterium UBA11344 | reverse complement strand
CGCTGATTTGCTGTGCGGTACATGAGAGTTGGAACGCCGTTGAAAGGAGCGATAACAGCGACGCGGCTGAATATAACTCTAGCTGTCGGTTTGGAAAATCTAGCAAAGGCAAGTCCTGTAATCATTGCCACTCCCCATAGACCAAAAAGCGCTTGGATAGCAACTATTATATTAGCATAATCCGTGCGCGGATACATGGCTCCGTAGCCGATCGTCGCCATTGTTTGCACGCTGAAATAAAAGGCATCTTGGAAAGAACCGGGCCGAGTATTGGCGATGCAATCTCCTCCCGCTAAATAAGCTAGGGCAAATAAAGAATTTGTGATGACATACAGCAGACTAATTAAAGTAAAAAATCCAGGCCAAGAAAGAGTTAGCAACCAGTGATAAAGGTCTGGGAAATGCAGGCGAGGTAGGCCTAGCCTGACAACATTCAGGGTGAATTGTCCTTTTCGGCTGACTAAACGGTGTGGCTGCCGATCGCGATTATTGTTCATTGAGATTTGTAACTGCGAATGTGTCAATTTGTAACTATTGCTAGGTGGAAGAAAACAGATCCTTTAGACTAATGTTTGATGCTAAAAATTAGGATAACAAGGAAGTTTTAAAATGGTTGATCTTAACTGGCACGATTATCTCGTTATGGTTTCTTTTATGGCTTCTATTGCCGGTCTAGTCCTGTTGTGCGATCGCAACTCGCAGCCAACGGACGATTCCCTACGGGATAGCTTCGCACGCGCGTACTTTAAGCGAAGAAATCCTGATCAAGATGAGTTTTATTTACTGGATAGTTTACTGCATCTCTGTTGCGGGGCTAAAACTTCATCTGCCGGAAGAGAGCTGGCTGTTGCTGAGTCTGAAGTTGAGCACAGTGCTTTCTTACTTGTTGACGGCTTCTAGCATCCTCAGTCTGCCGCTGCAACGCATGGCTGGCGGTGTTTATCGCAAAGCTTAACAAAACTTCAAATCTGGATCGAATTGCATCTGACACCTGGGCAGCCCACCTATGCTGAATTGCAGTACAAAAAAGGAGTCTTTTTTCTCATGTTTGACCCTCACACCGCTATCGTTGTGTCAATCTTCCTTGGCGGATTCATTGCTACAGCTAAGCATCTGGAAGCTCCAGTAATGCTTTTAGGGGGCTGGGCTGCCCTCGGTATCTATTACTTTCTGTTTTTGCATAACATTTTACTAGCCATTCTGAAGCAGGTGGCGGCACTGGGTCATTAGACAATGGAGGTGTCTTGGCTGTTTTGAAATTACTGCTTGGGAGAATTTATTAGCTAGCTGTGGGTAGCACCTCACTCGTGGAGGCGTTAATGTGGGACTCCCGCTCCCGCAGCTAGCTATATTAAAACTTTGAGCGAGAACTTGGGAGATTACGAAAAAGTTGATAGATTATGGGTTCGCTTTTATAAGGCATTGGGTTAGATAGCCGCATTGCGTGTCCTCATCTCCCCCGAAAAAAATCACTCTCCTGTTCAATCAGTAATGTCAAAGCAAAAGCAGCTTCAATATGGAGATTATGCCCTCCCGAAACAAAGACTTTTTTTGCTTGAGTCATCGCGATTTGCTGTTGTTGCAAATCTTCTGGACGATTCATTTTACTGCTATCTCCATAGACTAATAAAGTCGGAACTTGAATCTGTTTGAGCATAGCTAAATATTGCTCTCGACCTCCACTGAAACTGCTAAAACTCAGGGGAGAACGGGTACGGAGAATCGCATCCCAACTCCAGATAACTCCCCCCTCACAGGGTTGGGTTGTTCTTTCGGCTAGGATATAAGAAAAATCTGACGACAGAGCGGGTGTAACCTGACGCAATCTTCTAGCAGCAGTTGCCACATCTGGGAAGATCGGATGTTGAGGGGGAGAGGCAAAATATTCTAAAAAAGTCCTTAGCTGATTAACTGGCTCTTGCTTCTTTTCCTCCGCAGGGAATGGAGGTTCTACTAACATTAACCCTTTGATTTTATCAGGTCGCACACTCGCAATCATTGCCGCTAACATTGCCCCCATAGAATGACCAACCAAAAACAAAGGTTGTTCTGGTAATTCCTGAATCACCCGATCTATTTGAGCCAAAAATGTCAGAAAATTGTAAGATGTTGCTATCTCTAAATGAGCAGAACGTCCATGACCAAATAGATCGGGAGCTACTACCCGATAACCTTTTGCTGCTAGAGGAAGCGCTACTTCTTGCCAAGCTAATCCTTGTTCCAAAATTCCATGAATACAGAGGACGACAGGATGATTTTGGGAACCCCAACTACACAAGCAAATCTGCTTTCCTTTGAACTCCAAAAACTTTTCCTCCTGCTGATTCTTTCTCGGAGGAGTGATAGAAACTTCGCTGTTACTAACAGGGGAAAGCCTGTCAAGCTGGTTAGGCAATTCATAATTTAATTGCTTGGCAATCTGTCGCGTTTCCTCCCCTAACTGATGAGGTAATTGAATCGTTTTCCACTTGTCTCCTAAACTGGAATCAACAGAATTGTGTTTAAGAAAGTTGGGATCGCTGATTGACAAAGAACTTTCATAAACACCCTCAGTCATGCGATCGCCCTTGTAGGGTTGCAAAAGTGCAGAATCAAAATCAATGTTTAGGAAATCGCAGAGTTGTGATAAAATATTATTCGGTTCTTTAACCAATTCTTCATAGCGCATCTGATGCTGGCGCTCTGGTTCTATTTCAGTCAGGAAATCTAAGATATTTTGATTACTCTTAGTCCATATTTGTTCAGCGACTTGGTAAGGATTTTCATCCCCAAATCCGGCTAGTTTCTGCATCCGCATCCGCACAAATGATTCAATCACTGAATAGGGATGACGAACTAAGTGAATATATTTAGAATTAGCAAATAGAGATTCTGCTCTTTCTAAAATTGCACGATTTATGGAAGATGAGGGAGACTTATCTACTAACAAACGGGGGGCTATATTTTCTTGGATTTCCTGATACATCTTCTGAATAGACAAATTCTGCAAGCATTTATCTTGAATTAAGGCTTGACTAGCGGCTGCACTAGATTTGTAAATTTCCATCAAAGCCTTCTGGAGCCCTTCACCCAAATGAGAAAGCTTGAGTTGTTCCTCTCGTTCTCTCATAGTATTAAAGGGTAAAAGATGCAATTCTGGTGGGGAAAATAAACAAGGATGACCCGCTAACATCACCCTCAGCAACGTTGAACCAGACCGAGGACTGGAAAGGATAAAAATAATCCCAGGGAGACGTTCTGAACTAGCAGTTAGAGGAAGAGAATTAGGAATAGATTGTGTCTCTAAGATTTCTAAAGTTTTTGGGGAGGGTTGCGGGGAATTAAAAGCAGTGTCTTGCTTCCTAAGTTCAGCACTCAAATACTCAGTCAGGGAGTCTATTCTCGGTCGTTCATAAAATTCTCTCGGATAAATTATAAAGTTCAAATCCTGACTCAGTTGATTCACAATCTCCATTGTCATCAGAGAATCCATACCCATTTCAATCAGATTAGTCTGGGAAGGAATTTCTGATAAATTAATTTGCAGGGTATTAGCTACTAAAGAGAGCAGATACTTTTGCAATATCTCTTGAAATTCTGTTTCCGTTGCCGCTTTTAATTTCTCTAAAATTTCTTGATTATTCTTCTGTTTTATTGCAGGTTGCTGTTCTAATTTATCCTGTTTTAACAGTTCCGAAAGTAATGAATTGGGGTATCCTAAACTCCATTGTTTTGTCAAAATCGACCAATCTGCGGGTAGAACCCCCACCTGTGGTTTAGACTGATTGAGTAGAAGTTCTTCTAATATTTGTAGCCCTTGTTCTGGAGTAATAAAACTGATACCAGAGGTTTTCCACCGGCTCTGATACTGACTCGCTACGCGAGTAGCCATCCCAGCTTGCGACCATGCTCCCCAGTTAATACTTAATCCGGGTAATCCCAGTCGGCGACGATAATGAGCCAACGCATCCATAAACGCATTCGCCGCCGCATAGTTTCCTTGACCGGGGGAGCCCAATAACGAAGCCATTGAAGAGAAACAAACAAAGAAGTCTAATGATAGATTTTGAGTCAGTTGGTGCAAATACCAAGCACCTTTTACTTTCGGTGCCATCACCTGAGTAAAACGCTCCCAACTAATATGTTGTAGAACCCCATCATCCAAAATACCGGCTGCATGAATCACCCCTCGCAGTGGCGGTAAAGATGTGTGAATCTGGTCTAATATATTGATAATATCGGCTTCAATGGAGATATCTCCAGAAAAGATATGAATACTAGCTCCTGCGGTTTCTAAACCCTCAATTGTTTTCTGTGCTTGTAAAGATGCTTGGTGGCGATTAATGAATACTAAATATTTGGCTCCCTTCAATACCATCCACTCGGCAATCTGTAATCCTAAAGCTCCCAAACCTCCAGTAATTAGATAGGTGGCATTAGAATGGAAAGACAGAAAACCGGTTTCTAATTTTCGCTGTTCTGAGTCATATTTGACTAAAGAAGCTTTGTATAATTGTTCACCGCGTAGAGCGAGATGGTCTTGTTTTTGCGAGTCTATTACAAGTTGCAGTAGCCTTTCCGCTTCCTGTTGTGAACCTTGGGGATCTAAATCTACTAACCCCCCCCAAAGATGCGGATGTTCCCAAGATATTACTCGACCTAATCCCCACAAGGATGATTGAGTAACTGCTATTTTTTCTGTGTTTAATACAGGTTGAGATCCTCTAGTAATTAGCCACAATTGGGGTAAGCTAGTCTTGGGGTTTTTAACTACAGCTTGTAACCAGTGCAGTACGCTACCGCATCCCCAAAGTTGTGCTGTTTCTAAGGCAGAAACGGTTAAATTCTGTTCGCCTGTGGCATCTAAACTCCACAAATGAATGATTTTTTTTAAGGGTAATTTACTGGTTTCAATAGCTTGATAGAGTTGTTCAAATTCCTGGGGCTGTTCGGGATTAATGTAATAAATTCCTGTCTCAGAATGTTGATAGGTATCGGCTCGATAAACTAAACTACATTCATGTCCTTGGTGTTGCAGTTGAGTCTTTAAGGTTTGTCCTAATCCTGTGGAATCAGCAAAAATTAACCAATGACTTGGTTGAAAAATCTGATGCGACTGACTAATATTTAAAGGTTTCCACTGAATTTCATAGAGCCAATTCTTGAAAGTTGCTCTGTCTAATTTTTCTCGATAGATTAATCCTAATAATTGGGGGAATAATTCTAACTGTTCGGAGGAAAATTTACCAGTTTTTGACAGTTGTTGAACTAACTTTTCAAGGTCTCCTTGATTCAGTTGGTTAACGATAGGAGGATTATTTTCTCTGACAATAGAGGCGAGTTTTTCGGGTGAGGCTTGGAAAGTTTCAATCCAGTAGCGTTGCCGTTGAAACGGATAGGTTGGTAATGTTACTTTAACAGGCAAGATGCCTGTTCTACCTTGGTAAAAGCCTGACCAATCTATTTTAAATCCCCGCACATACAACTGTGCCAAACTAGAAAGTATTTGTTGCGAATCTGTTTGGGGTGGATGCAAAGAAGGCAACCACATTGCTTGATTTTTGGGGAGACATTGACGCCCCATTCCCAATAGAATCGGCTTAGGGCCAATTTCCAAAAACACTGTATATCCCTGCTGATGTAACGTCTCAATACCCTGAGCAAACCTCACAGGTTGTCTGAGATGCTGCACCCAATATTGATAGGTGGCAATACTCTGATCATTTTGCTTGCCAGTAATATTAGAAATTAGCGAAATTTGAGGCCGATTGTAGTTGATTTGGCGAGCGACGGCTGCAAATTCTGTTAATATCGGTTCCATCAGTGGGGAGTGAAAAGCATGAGATACCTGTAGCTTAGTCTTGATTCCTTGGGATTCTAGGCTACTACAAATTGCTCTAATTGCTTTTGTTTCTCCAGAAATCACTATACTCTCAATCCCGTTAAAAGCAGCAATTGCTACTTGTGAATTGTATGGTGCGATCGCTTCTCTTATCAGAGACTCCGAAGCCAACACCGAAACCATTTCACCTGCTTGGGTTAACTGCTGCATTAACCGTCCCCTAGCAGCAATTAATTTCAGACCTTCTTCGAGACTAAAAACTCCGGCGACAGTTGCGGCAACATATTCTCCCACACTGTGACCCATCACAACATCTGGTTCTATTCCCCAGGATTTCCATAACTCAAATAAAGCATATTCTAAGGCAAATAAAGCTGGTTGAGTATAGGCGGTTTGGTCAAGAAGATCGGGATTTTCTAAATGAGAATAAAGTGCTTTTAGTAGAGGGATTTCTAAATACGGTTGCAGAAGGCGATCGCATTCCTGCAAAACTTCACGAAACCGGGGTTGAGTCTGGTATAACTCCCATCCCATTCTTTGATATTGAGAACCCTGACCGGTAAATAGAAAAGCAATCTTAGGTTGTCTGCTAGTATTTTGAAATTGACCAGAAAACAACCCCGCCGCTTGATTTTCCCTCTGGAAACTTGCTAATTTTTCCAGAATTTCGGCGGAAGTTGTTGCCAACACAGCGAGACGATATTGAAAATGAGAGCGTCCTGTATTCGCGGTGAAACAAATATTTTGTAGTTTTTGTTCGGGATACAGTTGTAGATGATTGTGATAATTACTAACTAAATCTTTGAGAGCATTTTCACTTTTCGCCGACAGCGTTAACACATTTACAGGACAGTTTAAACCGACTTCTAATTTAACCGTTTCTGGAGCTTCTGACAAAATGATATGAACATTGCTGCCACTCATGCCGAAAGAACTCACCCCCGCCAGACGAGGTGCCTTTTCCCAAGGCATGACTGAAGTAGGAATCACCACAGGAATCTCATTCCAAGGAATATAAGGATTAGGCTGATTAAAATGTAAATGAGGGGGTATTTCCTGATTTTTAATCGCTAAAACGACTTTAATTAAACTCGAAATTCCCGCAGCAGCTTCTAAATGTCCGAAATTGGTTTTCACTGAACCCACAACCAAAGGTTGATTTTGAGGGCGGTTTTTCCCATAAACTGCCGCTAAAGCCTCTAGTTCAATCGGGTCGCCCAAAGTTGTGCCAGTACCGTGAGCTTCTACATAGCTGACTTGATGGGGTTCTACTCTGGCATTTTTCAAAGCTTGCTGAATCACATCTTTCTGAGCCCTTTTATTGGGAACAGTTAAACCACCACTCGGTCCATCATGGTTAGTCGCAGAACCTCGAATGACGGCTAAAATTGTATCCCTATCGTTGATAGCATCCGAGAGACGTTTGAGGACTACCATCCCACATCCTTCTCCCTGACCATAACCATCTGCCGCAGCATCAAAAGTTTTGCAACGACCGTCAGGCGCCAGAGCTTTGATTTGGCAACGAGCAATCGTATTTCCTGGGAACAAAATCAAGTTAACTCCACCCACAAGGGCGAGATTGGATTCCTTTAAACGCAAACCGCAGCAAGCCAAATGTACAGCAACTAAAGAAGAAGAACAGGCTGTATCTAACTGAATATTCGGCCCTTGTAATCCGAGAAAATGGGAAATCCGACCGACTGCTATACTGCGAGCGCTACCAATACCAGAGTAGGCATCAACAGAGGTGGAAATCTCTTGATTTGTAATCGATTGGGTGACTAATTGAGTCACTGTGTTGACAATTTGGTTAGATACATAATCGTCTGTGCAAATGCCCACATATACACCCGTGCGACTATTTCTAAGCTGATTTGGCGCTATTCCGGCGTTTTCCAATGCTTCCCAAGTCACCTCTAAAAGCAGTCTTTGTTGCGGGTCTAAACTCGCGGCTTCTCTAGGAGAAATCCCAAAAAATAAGGGATCAAACTGGTCAACTTGCTGGATGAAACTGCCTTGTTTGGTATAAGCTTTAAAAGCTGCTTTGGGGTCTGGGTCATAGAAGGCTTCAATATCCCATCGGTCTGATGGAATTTCCGTGACAGCATCTACACCGTCGCGTAATAATCGCCAGAATGAGGCAGGATCGTTGACATTACCCGGAAATCGACAACCCAGACCAATAATAGCAATAGGTTCGGTTTTTTCCCGCTCAACTGCCTCCAATTTATTGTGAACTTGTTCTAAAAGTTCAAGTAACTGTTGGGATGAAAGAGGTTGATTCATGTCAGAACCCCTGATTGAGTAGGTTTTGGATCTGTTGGAATTTTTGCGCGATCGCGTCTGTCACTTGCTCACCAGAAACAGAGGGCAATTCTGTCTGCTGTGAATCGGAACTCTGAATATTCGCTTCTAACTTTTCTGCCAAAACCTCTGTCGTTAAATACTCAGCGAGAGCCTCAATATTAGTGTACTCAAATAACATGGTGGCAGACACCGAACAAGCCAAACGGGTTTGCAACAGATTTCTGAGTTCTAAAGACAGCAAAGAATCCATTCCCAGATCAAAAAATCCTAACTGTGGGTCTAGTATTTGAGGGTCAGGATATCCCAGTAATTTAGCTACCACACCTTGCAAATAATTCGTCATTAATTGGGTGCGATCGCTATTTTTTGCTGCCTTCAATTCTAACAAAAATGGGTGATGTGCAGTTGGTTCTGTAGCACAGGCATCTTGCCTGTAATCTTGCTTGTAATCTTGCCTGTAATAGCATTCCATTTCCTCCAAAACCGGCATTTTCATCCCAGAAGGTAACATAGCTGCAAACCGAGACCAATCAATGGGAGCTACTGTCACTTGGGTTGCCGATTCTTCTAATAACTGCGTCAAAATCTGCAATCCCTGTGCCGGTGGAATGCTACCTATCCCCAAAGAACGAATCCGACTCTGCAACTGACTTGTCAAACGAGACGCCATACCTCCTTCTCCCCAAGCTCCCCAATTGACGCTCAAACCGGCCAATCCCAAGCTTCGACGATGATGAACCAAACCATCCAGAAAAGCATTCGCCGCCGCATAATTCCCTTGTCCTGTTGAACCCAAAACCGACGCCGCCGAGGAAAAACAAACAAACAAATCTAACGGCAACTCCTTAGTTAACTGATGTAGATGCCATGCTCCTTGAACTTTTGGAGCCATTACCTTTTTAAAGCGTTGCCAATTCATCTGTTGTAAAACCCCATCATCCAAGACTCCGGCGGCATGAATCACACCCCGCAAAGGTGGCAGAGACATTTTAACTTGTTTCAGAACATTAGCCACATCTTTTTCAACAGAAACATCTGCCAACAACACCGATACTTGTGTTCCCACCTGCTCTAATTGAGCAATAGTTTGTTGTGCTATTTCTGAAGGTTCCCGGCGGCCAACCAGTACCAAATATTTAGCACCCTTATCCACCAACCACTTAGCTAATTGTAATCCCAAAGCCCCTAATCCACCCGTAATCAGGTAGCTACTTTCAGGGACAATATTAACAGCTTGTTTCCCTTCCGTCGTCTGATGAAGTCGGCGTACCAGTCGCGCTACCTGACGCGAGTCCCCTGCGTACCTGATTTGGTTTTCTGTTGTGGTTAATGTTAGTTCTTGATACAGCACCCTCACCACTTCTTCTGCTTGGATATCTGCTGGCAAATCGAGTAACCGACATGGCAATTCTGGATGTTCCAAAGCAACTACCCGACCTAATCCCCACAGGGGTGTCTGTTGAACATTTCCTGCACTTTGGGTAACAACCCATAGAGGCGGCATCTGGGGCTGTTTTGTCTGGATCAAAGCTTGTACCAAATGCAGCAAACTAGCGCAACTACATTCTAAAGCTGTTTCCAACTCACCGGCACTTGTTGACAAACTCCACAGATGAATAATCCCCTGAAGTTGTAAATTTTGAGCTAGAATTTCATCCAGCAATTGCTCAAATTCTTCCGGTGCAGTCGGGTTGAGTTGGTAATGTTTTGCGTCGATTTTTTTATAACTCAAACCTGGAGAAACTATAACACATTGTTCTCCCAATTTTTGCTGTAATTCTGTCGCTACAGCACCCGGTTCTACCAACACTAACCAATTTCCCGTTATCGGTTTTGGCGTTTTTTCTGGGAGGTTTGAGTGTTTCTGAGGTTGCCATTTCAACTCATAGAGCCAGCGCTGGGGTGTCACCTCGGAGTAAGATGACAATTGTGCCAGCATTTGTTGATTCCATGCTGCTATTTCCTGTTTTGATAACTGAGGTTGTTTTTGAGCCGTCAGTAACACATAGCTCGCCAATCCCTTACTCAGAACCTTGCCTAACTGATAGTAAGACTTAAACCCAGCCTTGACATTTTCATCCCGATTTTTTTGATACAACTGTTCTAAACTTTGCTCAAAGTCGGCGTCATACAAAAAGTTAGAGATTTCTGGACTAACATCAATCGCAGCAACTAACTGAAGTTGATGTTCAGACAAGAGTTCTACCCACTCGGATTTAGTAATAAAGTAAGAAGATGTTTCTTGATGATCGATCGCAAAATCGCTATTAGAGATAAAATCTGCCAACACCAAATATCCCTGTTGGTTCAAATGATTGCCGATATTAGCAAACAACGACTTTTTCTCGAGAATATGGTGAGCTACCTCAAACCCAAACACCAAATCATAAAAATCGGGAAACTCATCTTTAGCACTATCTCGATTAAAGATTTTTACCCGTCCTTGGAGTTGATTTTTAGTGACTCTTTGCAGAGCAAATTTAGCCTGTTCACTAGAAATCGTATATCCAGTTAGCTGCAAATGTTCATATTTTTCAGCTAACTGAATCAAATCGGAACCATAGCCACAACCAAAGTCTAAAACCTTTTGACAAGAGGAAAAATCAACTAAAGAAAACAGAAGTTTCCTTAACTCTTTTTGAGACTCAACAATCATCTCACGAGATTGTTCTTGATTCGCTTCTGTAAGACATTTAATCCAAGAAAAATCAGGGACTTTTTCTGGGAACAAACCAAAAGTTAAATAAGGTGATTCTGCTAATCCATCTGTTTGACTTCCAGCTTGCTCTTGACCTAAAGTGGCAACGGCATTATAATATTCGTGAACAGTTCCCCCCTTGAATTGTAAATAATTTTGCTGTCTTTTAATCAGAAGTTCCAGTATTTTTGGCAGCAATTGCCGCTCTTGTTCTGTCAATTCCCCAGCCAATTCCACCTCAGTTGCTAACTGCTCTGTTGCACCTTGATTCAGCAGGTTAATAATAGGTGTAGAGACGGTTTCATCCTGGGGTTTCTGTTTGTTTGCCTCGACTTCCAACCAATAGCGTTGTCGTTGAAAGGGATAAGTGGGCAATGCTACCTTACGACGGGAATAATCCCGCTCAAATCCTAACCAATCTATTGCCACTCCCTGTGTATAAAGTTGTCCTAAACTTAAGAGCATTTGTTGCCAATCTTCTTGAGGGGGACGTAAGCTCGGCAACCAAATTCCCTGATTTTCAGGCAAACATTGACGACCCATTCCTAACAAAATTGGCTTGGCTCCAACTTCTAAGAATAGTTTATATCCTTGCTGATAAAGAGTTTGCATCCCCTGACTGAAACGCACAGGTTGTCGGACATGGTTAACCCAATATTCAGGAGTAGTTATCTCCTTTGTTGCCAACTGTCCGGTAACATTAGAAATTAGCGGTATTTGCGGCTGACTGTAGGTAACTTCTTTAGCTGCGATTTCAAACTCTGCTAACATGGGTTCCATCAAAAGCGAGTGGAAAGCATGGGAGACTTGCAGAGGTTTGGTCTTAATTCCCATCTCAGTCAACCGGCTACAAATTGCTTGGATGGCTGTACCAAGACCAGAAATTACAACGCTTTCGGGGCCATTAATCGCGGCGATATTAACTTGTGATGCGTAGGGAGTAATGACATCTTTTACTTGAGATTCTGTTGCCAAAACTGACACCATTTCGCCACCAGTTGGCAACTGCTGCATTAATCTTCCCCTTGTCGCCACCAGTTTCAAACCTTCTTTTAAACTGAATACTCCGGCGACAGTTGCAGCCACATATTCCCCCACACTATGACCCATGACTGCATCAGGTTTAATCCCCCAAGATTGCCACAATTGAGCTAAAGCATACTCGATCGCAAATAGGGCCGGTTGGGTGTAAATGGTTTGATCAAGTTGTAGAGATTTGTCATGCTTTTCTCCAGTGGGATAGAGAACTTGTAATAAAGGGATTTCTAAATAGGGCCGCAGAATTTCGTCACATTGCTCTAGGGCTTTTCTAAAAGTAGGTTGAGTTTGGTACAATTGCCAACCCATATTAACAAATTGGGAACCCTGGCCGGTAAACAGAAACGCTATTTTGGGTGAACCTGTGTGACTAGAGATTTGGCTAGAAAATACCCCTGTAACTTCTTGACCTGCTGCCAAGTTTTTCAGTTTTGTAGTCAGTTCAGCTTTATTAGAAGCAATTACAGCCAATCGATGATTAAAATGAGAACGTCCTGCATTGGCTGTAAAACAAATATCTCCTAACTCTAATACTGGATGATTTTGCAGATGATTGACATAATCAATCGTTAATTCTTCAAGGGCTTTTTGAGTTTTTGCTGAAAGCGTTAAGAGGTGAAAATCAGGTTCTAAAGACTTTTCAGTTTTGACAGTTTCTGGTGCTTCTTCCAGAATCATATGCACATTTGTACCACTAATTCCGAAAGCACTAATCCCGGCAATTCTAGGCTGATTTCCTCGCAGCCAGGGAATGCCTGAAGTGGGAATGACGAGAGGAAGTTGATGCCAAGGTATATGGGGATTGGGTGTTTTCAGGTGCAAATGGGGCGGTATTTCTTGATGCTGAAGCGATAAAACTATCTTAATCAAACCGGAGATGCCGGCGGCGGCTTCTAAGTGCCCGAAATTGGTTTTCACTGAACCTACAACCAAGGGTTGATTGATGGGCCGGTTCTTCCCATAAACTGCGGCTAAAGATTCTAGTTCAATCGGATCTCCCAGGGAGGTTCCTGTGCCGTGAGCTTCTATATAGCTAACATGATGGGGTTCCACTTTAGCATTTTTTAGAGCTTGCTGCATGACTTCCTTCTGAGCCATTTTGTTCGGTACTGTTAGACCGCTACTGGGCCCGTCATGGTTGATAGCAGAACCTCGAATTACTGCTAAAATTGTATCCCCATCGGTTATGGCATCCGAGAGACGTTTCAGCACGACCATCCCACATCCTTCTCCCTGACCATAACCATCTGCCGAGGCATCAAACGTTTTGCAGCGTCCATCGGTTGCTAATGCTTTTAATTGGCAACGAGCGATAGTGCTTAATGGCCATAAAATCAGATTCACTCCCCCGGCGAGGGCGAGATTACATTCCTTTAAACGCAAACTTTGGCAAGCTAAATGTACTGTTACTAAAGAAGAAGAACAGGCAGTATCTAACTGAATATTCGGCCCTTGTAAGCCCAGGAAATGGGAAATTCGACCTACAGCCATACTGCGGGCGTTACCTGTGCCAGAATAAGCATCTATTGAGGACAGATTCTCCAGATTCATAAACCGTTGGCCATAGTCATCTGTACAAATTCCTACATAGACACCGGTTTGGCTGTGCCTGAGTTTTGTTGGTGTTTGTCCGGCGTTTTCTAGAGCTTCCCAGGTCACTTCTAAAAGTAGTCTTTGTTGGGGGTCTAAACTCGCGGCTTCTCTAGGAGAAATGCCAAAAAATAGGGGATCAAACTGGTCTACTTGCTGAAGGAATCCCCCTTGTTTGGTGTAGCTTTTCCCTGGAGTTTCGGGGTTGGGATCGTAATAAGCCTCAACATTCCATCGACCCGGTGGTACTTCCCCAACAGCATCAATCCCTTGTTGCAGTAAACTCCAGAATGCGCCCGGGTTATTCGCGTTACCCGGAAATCGACAACCCAGACCAATAATGGCGATCGGTTCAGTTTTTTCTCTATTGAGTGCTTCCAGTCTATTTCGCATTTCTTTGATCGTTTGAAGCACTTGTTGGGAGGAAATAACTTTTTTTTCTGGGTCTAAAATATTGGTCATTTTATATCTCCTGGTTAAGAATAAGTTGAATTTCTTTAAGTTCTTCGTTGATAGCATTGGCGATCGCTTCTTCTTGAATAGCATTGGCGATCGCTTCGATCGTTAGAGATTCTATTTCATCTTTAAAAACTGTTGAGTTTGTGGTTTCTGTTTCATTATAGCGTTCAATTTGTGGATAATTTTTCTCTACTTCTTCTCCTCTAAAAACACTTTGAGCCACCACACCTTGCAAATAATCTACTGTTAGCTGGAAGCGTTCTCTTTCTGGGGTTTTCGACCGTTGTTGCAAAATGCCTGTGTCTTGTTCTGAGGATTGACCATTTTGATACCGATTGATTAAAATATTTAGCAGTTTAGGGAGCAGTTTTTTCTCTTGTTCGGTCAGTTGTTCATCATTCAAATCCTGAGCTAATGAATTTATATCAATTTGATTGAGTAAATTAACAATTAGGCTTAAGTCATTTTCAACGTCTTTTTGCTGTTCATTTTCCGAAGTCTCTAGCCAATAACGTGTCTTTTGAAAAGGATAGGTTGGCAAAGCCACTTTGTGACGGGGATAATCACGGTCAAACCCCGACCAATCCACGTTAACTCCTTTTATATACAACTCTCCTAAATTCAAAAGTATCTGTCGCCAATTGTCTTTAAGAGGAGATAAGGTTGGCAACCACACCCCCACATTTTCTGGCTGTATTGGCTGCACTCCAATTTCTAAGAATAGTTGATATCCGGCACGATGTAAAGTTTGGATATCGGCACGGAAACGGACAGGTTGCCAGAAGTCGTTTAGCCAATATTCAGGGGCGGCAATTTGATCAGTTTCCTGTTGTCCAGTAATATTAGAAATTACAGGTATCCGAGGTTGATTGTAGGTGATTTCTTGGGCTACAGTTTCCAACTCCCCTAGCTGATGTTTACTATTAGGCGAATCTAAGTTATGGGACTCTGTACCACTAGGAAACTGCTGCATCAATCTTTCTTTTGTCGCCACCAGTTTCAAACCGGCTTCCAGACTGAATACACCCGCCACAGTTGCAGCCACATATTCCCCTACACCATAACCCATAACTCCATCAGGTTTAATACCCCAAGATTGCCACAACTGAGCCAAAGCATACTCTATGGCAAATAGGGCAAGTTGGGTGTGTAGAGACTTGTCATGCTTAGTTTCTACAGTGGGATAGAGAATTTCCAACAAGGGTATTTCTAGGTAGGGTTGCAGAATTTCGTCACATTGCTCTAGGGTTTTTCTAAAGGTGGGTTGAGTTTGGTACAACTGCCATCCTATGTTCACAAAATCAGAAGTTTCACCAGTGAATAAAAACACGATCTTTGGGTTTTCGCCTTTTCCTGTTTTCTGTCCGTTTGTCTGATTAATCTTGACGAAAGTTTGCAGTTGTTTGTGTAATTCAACATTAGATTCAGCTACGAAGAAGCATCTTTTTTCAAAATGGGTGCGTCCTGTATTCGCGGTAAAACAAATATCGGCGATCGATGCTTCCTGCTTTGACTGCAAATAATCTTGATATTTTTTGACCAGTTCTGCCAATGCCTTCTCATTCTTGGCAGAAAGAGTTAGGATGTGCAAAGGACGCTCAATTTCTGTCCTCTGAATTTCTGGATTTGGTGCTTCTTCCAGAACAACATGAGCATTCACACCCCCAACTCCAAAAGAACTAACACCTGCCCGTCGGGGAATTATTTCCTCTGATTCTGTCTTTAATGGCTGCCATTCTTGGTTTTCATCGACTATATAAAAAGGGCTATTTTCTAACTCAATGCGTGGATTTAATCGCTTAAAATTAAGAATTTTGGGCAATTTTTTGTGCTTCATTGCTAAAATAACTTTAATCAGCCCAGCAATTCCCGCCGCACCTTCCAAATGTCCAATATTAGTTTTAACTGTCCCTAAACCACAATAGGGTTTTGCCGATTCTGGCAGTTTATACTGTTGATGGAGTTGTCTAAACCCTCGTTTGAGGGCATTAATTTCAATCGGGTCTCCCAAGGGTGTCCCAGTGCCATGAACTTCAATATAAGAGATTGTATTAGGGGCGACATTAGCATTAGTATAAGCGGCCCGCACGACTTGGGCTTGAGCATAAATATTGGGAGAACTCAGAGTCCGTGATTTTCCACCATGATTGACAGCACTGCCTTTAATCACAGCATAAATATGATCTCGATCCTCCATCGCTTTTGCCAGAGGTTTTAATAATATTATTCCTGCTCCTTCTCCTCGGACATAACCATCAGCATCCTTGTCAAAAGTTTGGCACTTTCCTGTAGGAGACAACATCCCTAATTGACTCATTTGGATGAAGACTGTCGGTGTATTGAAAACACTAATTCCTCCCACCAAAACCACGTCACATTCAGCGTTTTTGAGCGCGTTAATGCCCAGATGAAGTGCTACGAGTGAACTGGAACAGGCGGTATCTACAGGAACACTCAAACCGCGAAAATTCAGGAAGTAAGAAATTCGGTTAGGAATCATGCAACCCCAACTTCCTGTACCGCTATGTGCTTCTATATTTTCTTGATTTTGGTTGAGTAAAAGAACTGAATCATAATTACAAGCCCCAATAAAAACACCCACTTGACTTCCTGATAGTTGAGAGGGGGAATATCCCGCATCTTCTAAACAAGACCAACTCAACTCCAGCATCAATCTCTGTTGAGGATCAAGGCTTTTCGCTTCCCGGGGGGAGATCGCAAAAAATTGGGCATCAAATTGGTCTGAACCCTGAATCAATCCAGCCCATTTACTAATAGTTTTATTTCGCTGTTGGGGATGGGGAGAATAATATTTATTGACATCCCATCTTTGGGGAGGAATTTCAGTGATGCTATTGACTCCAGCTTCCAAGTTGAGCCAAAATTGTTCGTAGTCATTGGCTCCCGGAAAGCGACAAGCCATACCTATAATTGCGATCGCTTCCCTCTGATTTTGCTGCCTCTGTTTTGTTTGGGTTCTGGCTTCGGTGTTGTCCTGCATTTCCGCTTGACGCTGGGAAAAATACTGTTGATATTGTTGAGAATGTTGATTCATTTAGTCCCTCTTTCACTCAACCTTTGACTGTTGGCAAAAGTTTTACACTCATCCAGTCAGACTGGAAATTATCGCTGGCAAAATCCAGTTTAGCACGAATCCGAACTAAGTAAAAGCCATCTTGTTCTATCCTAGGGATTGTGTATTTTTCTTCCTCTATCTGACACCAAATTACAGGCAGACTGGAACGATTATATATGGTTAAGTAGATGTCATAGTTGTTGAGTAATACTGGCTTGAGTTCCAAAATGAAAGAGTAAGTCTTATAAACAACTCCATAGAAGAACTCGTTATTTGTATCGCCCACAGGTAAATATTCTTTCCTGATCCATTCTTGGGGTAGCCATTTTTGGCACATCAGTAGAGTGAATATATAATAATTCAGACAGCGATAAAAAATATTATCTCGTTTGGTTAAATTTTCCAGATAGTTATTGACATCATGAATATTAATTGATTGAGTATTAGTTGCGTTATTCTCATCTATTTTTATCGCGGGTAAATTGACACTATCTGACCAATGATAGTATCTTAAACCTAAAGTATATTTTCCGGGGTTGAGTTTTAATTGAGTCCATTCTTCCTCAAGGTTAAAATGATGGGATGCTATATGTTGAATCGCTTTAGCTTCAGGAAATGTATAGATGCCTATACTCCATGATTGGGCTGAAGCGACACAGGATTTTACCTCTATGGCTAAGGATTCTTTGAGATCAAAGGGGCCAAGGCCAGCCGCAATAGCATGGGGGTTCCAGCGGGGCCCAGTCACTAAAATAGATGGTAATATGAGAGGTTTTCTGAGTAGTTCATCAGAATAGACTAGCCATCTAAAGACTGTTTTTTTGTTAATACTTGCATTGATATTAACAAGGGTGCGTAGCAATAACCTAACGGTTTTGAAAAATATAAAAGATAAAAAAGCTGCTGGAATTTCCCACAATATTCTTCTATCTATGATTTTTTCGCTATTTATCATTAATCAATAATTTTCTATGGTTGGATTGCCAAAAGGGGTGAACAGAAAGCAGATAGGAGGATAGAGTTTGACACTCCTCTGCTTTCTGCTTTCACCCACTTTTTTCAGACAGCAAGATGAAACCTAGAGAGGCTGTTTTTTTGGACTATGAAGGGTTCTAGCAGTTGCCGATCGCCCTCTTAGAATTTGCCAAAAAGCCAGTTACCAGGAGCATTCTCGTCTTCGGTCAAATAAAACTCTTTGATATTTTCCTTCAATTCATCAATGTCGAGACTCCCATCACCTGATTTATCAAGCTTTTCAAATGCAGTCTCAGCGTCACTTTCGCTGATGTTCAAAGCCGCGGCGAGCACCTTGTACTCGTCCAAATTGATCTTGTTGTTTCCCGTAGAATCTAAGGAGTTCAGCACTGTCACTGCTGTGTTGATTACATACTTATCCAACCGCTCCTCGTCACTGATCAACTGTTCAATGTAGTCGTACCATTCATCGAGGGTGACTCCCCCACTCTTATCAACATCAGCCTTTGACAGTAAGTCCTGCCACATCTCTTCGTATAGAGCCGTGGCTTCGGTATTCGGCTTGTCATTGATGTTTGTTAAGTTGTCGATCAAACGCTGAAAGTCTTCTTGAGTTAATACACCAGTGCCATCAACGTCCTGAGAGTCAAAAGCTACTTTAAACTTGCGCTTTTGGAGTTCTGTTAATGCCATAATTTGTCTCCTTGTATTGTATTGGAAAGGTTTCGCATACTTCCCTTGGATTATAGTATTATACAAGTGCCACAAAAAAACGTGAAGAATTATTACAAATTCTCAACCGATTATGACAAAATATTAACAGCACTAAAGCCCCAGCCCTGTCAAGGTGCGATCGACCTATTTACGTCATCCTACCGATTGGCGATCGATCATAAACAAGATTCGATATTTTCCTGCATTCCGTTTGCTTCTGAAATCTCAGAAACTGTCTTGATACTGCCAGCAATCAAGCCGTCAGCATCTCGTATCGGTGTACTCCGCAAACATCAATTAATGAACCGTCTTTCCGCCGTCGCCGACCTGCCTGAGCAACTTGCATTTCGCCTGCCAATTCCGACTGAAACATGGCAGAAAAATTGATATTTTAATCGCTAGGAACGATCGGCAAAAACTCCCAAAACCTCAGATTCATTCGGGCCAAAAATTATCTCAGCCGCCGGATTCCACTCAGACTAAGTGCTCTTACACTTCCGTGCAGAAATCTCGATACCGACAAGCGCAAAGGAGGTTAGGATTTAAAACCCTTAGAGCTTTTCTTTTTCTCCTGCGGCTTAGACTTTGACTTATTGACTTCGCCTAAAGCTTGCTGAAATAAATTGTGCAAGTGCAAAGGAACGCTCGCAATTTCCGGCAATTCGGGTTCTAAAGGTTTGTTAAATTCAAGCAGCAGCGCATCTAAATCCCGATCGATCTGAAAATCAGGCCGTTCCAATACTGTTTGCAAAACTTGTTCTAGTTTAGCTGGAG
>DMYK01000083.1:0-227 GCA_003483675.1 Microcoleaceae cyanobacterium UBA11344 | reverse complement strand
TGCCGGATCTTCTAAATAGTTGCGAACCAGTTTTTCTGCACCGGGAATGCTTAGACAATCTTCTGCTGCTAGCATTGCGGTGAATTGAGTGTAGGTAGACAAAAACGTTTGGCCCCAGCGCGGATGAGAAAGTGCTGTCACCTGTTCGGCTTTCTTGAAGCGATCGGGCGATTCAGCTTTAGGCATTACCATTTTTGAGTTACTGTCGATCGCTACATCAACTGAAG
>DMYK01000280.1:2106-7900 GCA_003483675.1 Microcoleaceae cyanobacterium UBA11344 | reverse complement strand
ATTACAATTCGCGATTTGTTCGAGGGGAATTGGTCGAGCGATATTGAATCTAACCCCCCCGCAGCCCAGGGCGGGCACGGGGGCACCGCCCCTACGCAGGGGGGGAGTAAGAAGGAGGGAAGCGAGAATGCAAAAGCGGTGGAACCGATGGCGGTAAGGCTATTTGTATTAATCGCGCAGTACCGCAGTCAAATTGATTTTACCGAAGAGGCGATCGCCGGAGCTCAAAATGGCTGGCATACTCTTAAGGAAGGCTTACTTTTTGGCAGTCAACATGGTTCTAAACTGGGTTGGGATGTTGAGAAAATAGATAAATTAACTGGACAAGATAGCACATTGGTGCAGCAATTTCAAGCAGCTATGGATGATGATTTTAATACTCCGGGTGCTTTGACTGTGCTGTTTGAATTAGCGAAAGAATTGGGCAAAGAAGGTAATGTTTTGGTGCATCAAGGAAAAACTGAAACACCTGCGGAATTGCTACAGCAAAAGTGGGTGACTTTGGTGCATTTGGCGGCGGTTTTGGGTTTGGAAGTTCAGCCGGAATCTGAGACGGAAATCTCGGTTGGTGGTTTGACGGATGGGGAGATTGAGGTGATGATTCAGCAGCGGAAAGATGCCCGGAAAGCGAAGAATTTTGCTGAGGGCGATCGCATTCGCAACGAACTTAAGGATAATGGGATTACTTTGATCGATCAAAAGGATGGTACCACGATCTGGCATCGCAGTTGAATAAACTTGTAGGGTGCGTCAGACATTGATTATTTCGATTTCAACAGGTTTTTCTACTCTGACGCATTGGTGACAAGTTAAGCCTGTATGCCTCTTGTCAAGAGGTTTTCAGAGAATTACTGAAAAAAAACTCGTCAGACCCTCGTTGAATCTCAGGAAAAGGAGCGACAATTAACTTAACATTCGGTTTTCGCCTTGGTTTAATAATGCCTAAATCTCTATTTTTTGAATCTGCAAAATACTTAACAGGATCGGTTGCCTTAGCTTTTTGATGAGCTACCGAGAAATGATCAAGACCGCGATCAATCATTTCTAATGATATGTCCTCAAAAGGTAGAGAAAGTTCATCAGCTACAGCATCACCTAAATCTACTAAGACGGCATAAAAAAGCCAAGTACCCCAAATCTGTAGTTGAATACCCTTGAGCAAACCAGTCCATAAATAACTTAAACCCAAGAGCCTTTTTACCGTATTAAAAGCATCTTCAATCCGCCATCGTCGCCGATATAAATCGGCTACTAGATAGGGAGGTAAAATCTGAGGTTCTCAGACACTGGTTAAATAAGAATGCCAAGTTTTTACTGAACGCACTTCAATTAAACGTAAGCTAATAAAGGTCGTCTTTTTTGTGCCATAACCCATACTTATCTTCCGGTCTCGGAACCCATAACTATCTGTAAACACTTGTTCAATTTTGCTTGATTTGTTTTTTATTCTCGGCATAAATTCCATATTCTGTGCAGTTATTTTTCGCCAAAAGTTAAAGTGGTAAAAACCTCTATCTAATAATAGCAAGGTATTTTATTCAACTAAATTCAAGATATTTTATTCAAATCTAGTATCGGCTGCTTGAGGATTTTATTCAAACCAAATCTCTACAGGTAGCCTAGTCACTAAATCAATTACGACACTCATCTTTCCTGCTAATTGTCCTTGTGTCGCCTCTAATAAGCTTTGTAATTTACGAAATAATGCCTCCTAGAACCATCTACTATCCAAACCTTCTCAAACTTTGATAGGTAAACTGAATACTTTCTGGCAAGGGACGTTGATTTCTACTTGGCCATGCCGTTCTTAAACTAGGTAATAAATCTTTAAATACTTTCTCGAATAGCGATGATGGAAATGTCAAAAATCGTTGCGATATTGCTTGTTGACTTACTTGAGTCGGATTACACCACAGAAAACCTTCTCTGGCTAACACTCTTGTCAGTTCTCTGACTCCGGCTACGTCTCTCCACAGTATGGTTAACACCGCCGCCATCATCAACGGTAAGTTCAGTATTCTGTCTCTGAGTCCTAGTTTACGGTAGTAATTTTCTTGATTCGTGATGGCTGGCGTGAGTAATGCTTCTAATTGCTGGGCAATTACCTCATCTTCTACCATTGGTCTTTGCTTCTTTTTTCCGTGGTCTCGATTGGTTTTTCGGCTGGTCTGCATGGCTGGTCACAAGCGCTCAACTACTTGTCTATCCTGAGTTTCGCATGATTTTACACCCTTCGCAATCTTTCTCTTGACAATTTACTCATTTCCTTAACTTGTCACCAATGACTCTGACGCACCTTACGCATATAACAGTTGCTTAAGTCTTAGATTAGTACAGGCAACGGAGGACACGGCAATGCCGTTTCCCTACCCCAAAATAATCGTAGCTTGCGGGGCGGAACGCCATCGCCCCCTCGGATGTAACCATCGCCCGATTAATTGTAGGGAAACGGCACTGCCCATTGGTGTCAACTTAAGACTGAAACCCATAATAAATATCGCTTTTACCTAGGTCTAGATCCCCCTAAATCCCCCTTAATCAGGGGGACGAAAGATCGGACTCTTGTCCCCCCCCTGATTAAGGGGGGCTAGGGGGAATCTAAGTTTAATAGTCAAACAGCAGTCTGTGACTGGGTTAGAAGTTAAGTTGACACGAAGAAGGGCACGGCGCCGTGTCCTGACTGTGGGTAATATCAATTCCGTTAGCATCGGAATTATTCATCTCTCTCTTATCTCCCTCTGCGTTCTCTGCGTTCTCTGCGGTTAAATCATTCCGATGCCGTTAGAGAGTCGATGGCAGGGTGTCCCCCACCATCTCTCCTACAAAACCGTGCTTGCGACTTTCACCGCACACGGCTCCTGAGTGATGTAATCCTGGTTATAGATACAGTACGATCGCATCATGAGATGATTTCTACCGCTTGATAGTTTTCCTTTTACCCCTACATCCCACCATCAGATTTTTCTGTGGCATTAGGCTTTTAAAGGGCTACTTAGTCTCTATCTTTTACACCACCCGGTGCTGTCAGCAGATCTCTGTCATTACAACAAAGCATTGGCTTTTGCAACCATCCCACACACTCACAGCTTACGGCTAGCAACCTACTTAATTATTTAAGGGCTGTGAGTGCTTTACTTCGTTCCGATTACACATTGGTTGAACATGACAGCGTAATGCTCTCCACCGGGTTTATTGGGCAGTGCTGATAAGTCAATCCGATAATTGCTTATGCCCTATCCTTGCCTTTTGGCGGGCGTCTATCAGCCATTTGACCATCTATCATAACGGTGGTTCAGACACATTTTTGCTTTCGCTACGCATATGTTCTGGCTCGACAGCTACTCCATTTGGCTAAGAGTCTTTCTGCCTTTTATCCCCGCTTTATCCTGTTAGTTGCTACCCAACACAATAGGGGATATGCTTTTACCGCTGCACCTGCGGACTGGGACTTGACTTAATGTCTCACGAGCGAAATGTAATCAGTTATCACTGACTCCTAGGAGTCAGGCTAACCGTCCCTGGATAGGAGAACCTACCCATTTAGGTTAAACGAATCGCACACCGGACATGATATAATAGCATTCGCCAAGGTGGTTAGGTAACAGATCGTAGTCGAAGTGTAGTCTATAAAAATGACATTTCGACTACGCTCTGTTACCATCCATGTCTTAACCACCTTGGCGGTTGCTATATATCAATTCCGATGCCACCGGATTTGATATGACTAGATTCAGGGAAAATATCTGCAAGTCGAGTTACCAGTTTCCGGCTTAAGTTTTGGTCAAACAGAAGTTTCATAAACAGCAGTTTCAAGTGCCACCTACCACAGCAATCAGACAGCGTTCTTGGTCAGCAGCGAATTCTAAACACGCTCTAATGTCTTCCTCCGTCAACTCTGGAAAATCGTCCAGAATCTCTGCATGAGACATTCCCACAGCCAGCCAACCCAACACATCATACACGGTAATTCGCATTCGCCTGATGCAAGGCTTTCCACCGCGTTTACCTGGTTCGATTGTAATGATGTTGTCGCTCATGACAAAACCGAGTTTAGTACATTTTTTTTAGTGTAGCCTAGTCTTGGAATAAGCGATACAATTTACTCAACTTCGCAATTTGTTCAACCTTAGAGCTAATACCCTAACTCTATGAATACCCTCGACCAAGTGCTAGAAACTGCTTTGCAACTGTCCTACGAACAGCAGGAAATGCTGATAAAAATCCTGCAAAACCGTCACCGCGAGAGTATCCGCGCCGAAATAGCTGCTGATGCCCAAAAAACCTTAGCTGATTTCCGTACAGGCAAATTTCGACACCAGTCAGCCGAGGATGTTATTGCAACATTACGCCAGTCTTTGGACGATCCCGAAGCATGAGACAACTGGTTCTGACTCCCAAATTCAAACGAGCATTTCGCAAGTTTGTCAAACGAAATCCTGAGATCCAGCAACGTATTGAAGAATCTCTTCAACAAATGGAAGCAGATGTATTTTTTCCCAACCTAAGTACCCACAAACTAGGCGGCAAACTCGACGGTCTTCAGTCCTGCTCTTGCGGCTATGATTGTCGTATCGTTTTCTCGATTGAAGAGGATACGGAAACAAATAGTGAAGTCATTGTTTTACTCGACATCGGCACACATGATGAGGTCTATTAACTGTGTCAGTGATTATTAGACGACCACTTCAGGAATAGATTTAATTTTTATTTAACTTATTCACAAACTCCGCTACAGCATGAGATTCTTCGTTTCACTCAGAATGACAGAATTACCTTACAATGCGTAAGTCCTGTTTATTTAACTTATTCACAAACTCCCCATGACAGAATTACCTTACAATGCGTAAGTCCTGTTTATTTAACTTATTCACAAACTCCGCCACAGCATTAACAAATTCTGCGGTTGATTCGTAGGGTAAAACATTGCGCCCAGGCATTAATAAACCTTCAGCATTGGGAAAATTGGCTAAATATTGTGCTAATCTTTCCTCCGGTTTTTCTGCTTTACCAGCTTGACTGATGCTTGAGGCTTTTTCTCCCATGATCACGAGTGCGGGTCGATCGCACTTTTGAATCGTGCTACTATAATCCTGTCGCCAAAACCCCGCCAAAAACGAGAAAACCGCATGGCGGCTATCAGGATTAGCCGCCCCAGCCTGCAAAGCATCCAACCATTCGCCGTCAACTTTCGCCGCATCGCCAAACAGTTGTTTAATGGAAAAAGAACGCAAAAATTCAGCGCGTCTGGCGTAGCGGTAAAAAGCATTTCCCAAGGGAGAATCTAACAGATTCCAGACAATTCTTTGCTGTCTTTCAGTCGAATGTTTGTTGAGCACCGCCCAAGCAGGAGGCCCGGCTAACACTAGCCCGCGCATTAAATTCGATCCGCTTTCCTGCTCAATTTTTGCTAAAGCCAAGGCTACTGATAATAGAGCACCTTGCACCAGGACGATCGCAGGTTTTTTCACAACAGTTTCCAAGAAAAACTGCAACTGTGCAGCCCAATCATCAGGATAGCAGGCTACAGCCGGCATTTCGCATTCGCCACAACCCAAAAGATCGGGATTGTAAATCGGATTGCTGTTACCTGCTTTGTGCCAACTTTCGCAAAATCTATGCCAAAAGACTCTTGACAAACCAACTCCGATAGGATGAATTAAAACTAAGGGTATGCTATTATCGGCTGTGGTAGCATTTGGGTTGTAAAAATCATAAGCACAGCGATAATTTTTCCATTCGTAAAACAGCGTTGGTGATTTTATAGACGAAATGGCAGACAAATCTTGGGTTGAAT
>DMYK01000280.1:0-1901 GCA_003483675.1 Microcoleaceae cyanobacterium UBA11344 | reverse complement strand
TTTATTATTTAATCATGTCAGAACAACGGATTACTATTTCTTTACCTAACTTGCTGGTCATTGTAGCATCTTCCTTGCTGCTCGTCCTGCTGTGGCAATTGCGGAGCCTGCTAGTAATTCTGATGATATCAGTTGTGCTAGCTGCTTCCATCGTACCAATAGTGAATTGGGCAGAAACCAGGCGATTTCCCCGCTGGCTGGCCGTGATTGTGGTTTATTTAACTCTCATCGGGGGATTTAGTGGCACTGTAGTATTAATTGGCCCGACGGTAATCGAACAAATAGAGTTATTGCTGCGGCAGATGCCAGTTTACGTCGAAAGTTTGCGAAATGTGGCGACAGGTTTGATCAGCCGGTTGACAGACAACCCGCCGGAGTTGCTGAGCGAATTTGTAAATACTCAATCTTTGACTAATTGGGTAATTCGATCGAGCCAACAACTGGTTTTGCGATCGTATAGTCTAACTAGGGGAATTTTAGGAGGTTTCTTCAGTTTAGTTTTAGCTTTATTTATCTCAGGTTACATGGTAGCAGATAGCGAAACTTTAATTAAAAGTTTAGTGCAGTTTTTCCCCAAACCTTGGGACGAAAGATTAGCCGCCCAAGCTACGCCTATTAGCCAAAGAATGGGGAGTTACATTCGCGGGCGAGTATTAGTTTCGGGGATTTTAGGAATATTTATTACCACTGGTTTGAGCTTTTTAGGAATGCCGGAATTTGCATTAGGCTTAGGTGCGATCGCAGGCGTGACCAACCTAATTCCCTTCATCGGGCCCGTATTGGGAGCAGTACCAGCATTAATCGTAGCATTAGCTAAAGGTGGCTGGGTGCTTTTATGGGTATTGCTATTATTTGTATTTATCCAAAATTTGGAAACTTACGTGCTCGATCCTTTGTTAGTTGGTTCCTCGGTAGGAGTCCATCCTTTATATCAATTACTATCTGTTTTAGGAGGAGTTCAAGTATTGGGAATTATCGGGGCTGTGATTGTGCCGCCTTGGTTTGCGGGGGTGGCTGCTTTGATTGAAAACTTGTATTTGAAACCGAAGATTCGGGGCGAACATCGGTCAGCAATAACTCAGGCTAAAAATAATTCTGACTTGCCGCCAGTTGCGCCTTCGACATGACAGCAATCAACCACAATATCTGTAGGGGCGGGTTCACCAACATCTATAATTCACATCCCGAATATCGATAAACCCGCCCTGACAAAGCGACTATTCTCAGACATTATATCCGATCTTATCATCTATGGAAAAACCGTCTAACTTATTGCTTAAACTCAGCCGCAGCTTATTTGCAGACAGCGCCGAAAAAGAAAAGTTTATTCACGCCGTCACCAATCCCCAACCATTTAATCCAGCCATCTTGTGGCTGCAACCAAAACCAACAGAAAACCCATTTAATCTCGAACAAGTTGCACTTTGGCAACCAGAATTTGTAGATAGACTTGTCCTCAACACCAAACCGGGAAAACATTCCTTACATCAAGCAGGACATTACTATTGTCTAGACTTTTCCTCAATCTTTGCCGCCTCCAGTTTATTAACAATTACACAGCCACTGGCACTAATCTTAGATATGTGCGCCGCCCCAGGAGGCAAAAGTATATTTGCTTGGAAAACATTAAACCCAGAATTGCTCTTGTGCAACGAAGTCATCGGCAAGCGGATCGGAATGTTACTATCTAACTTAAAACGCTGCCAGATTAGCCGATCGGCTACAATGAATCTAGATTCAAAAATCCTTGCAGAAAAAATACCGGAAACTGCTAATCTAGTAATAGTAGACGCTCCTTGTACAGGTCAATCATTACTAGCAAAAGGAGACAAAGCACCGGGCTGCTTTCATCCAGTCACCATTAACAGCAACGCCAGTCGCCAAAAAAGAATCTTAGCCAA
>DMYK01000281.1 GCA_003483675.1 Microcoleaceae cyanobacterium UBA11344 | reverse complement strand
TGTCAAATCTGACAAAGTGGTAAAGTCTAACAGCGCCTCTCCTAGATTCTCTAATTGCGATGCAGATAACTGAGCGATGCGGGTTGGGTTCTCCGACGACAGTAAGCCAAAACGCCGCTCTAACAGACGAACAATTAATCGCAACTTGCCTTGTTCGATGCCTTGTTCGATGCCTTGTTCGATACCTTGTCTGATACCTTGTCTGATACCTCGTCTGATGCCTTCTTCCATCCCAAGTCTGGTAGCTTTGGTGATTGCACCGCGCTGGTCTTGAATGAACATTTATCGCCTCTCTAAATCTGCCAATTCTTCAGGTTCTAGATTTGCTTCGTTGGCGATGGCAAAAGCTTTACGGAGTTCGGGTACATCCTCCAATTCTTTCGGCACAGACCTGAGAGTTCTAGCTATTTTCATGAAATATATCCACTTGTCAGTCAGCGTCTCTAACTCCTCTAAGGTCTTGTTGAATTTTGGCAATTCAACAAAGGTAATTTCTAATTCATTGGGCAGATACTCAGTAAAAAAAGTTTTTTATTTGAACACAAATCGCGAAATCACTGTATCTAGATTCTCAAACATTTGGAAATCTGTAATTTTCAAGGCAATCACCGGATTTAACAAATTGTAGTTTTTCCCGCTTTTAAATTGCACTAAATAAGCTTGGGTGGCATTGTATAAAATCCGCTTCTAGAAGGATTATACATTCAAGACCTGCATTTCAATGATCACAGTCTTGTCCCCAGTAATCTTGGCCTTGAAATCCAAGTAAGTATCTTTGAATCCTTTGATTTTGGGTGCTAAATATGGAGCGATAATTTCTAAATCTTCGCTCACCGGTTGTCCTTCGTATAGCATGGCATTCAAGAAACTAATCAGAATGTCTTTACTGTCAGCCGAACCAAATATTTTTTGAAAGGCAAAGTCGGTTTTGGGATTAATAAAATTCATGGTAATTGCAATTTATAGGGGTTGAGAGGTTTCGGTTAGAGTTTATTTAATTGTCTAACTTATTATACAATCTTGTAGGCGATCGTCGGGCGATCGACCAAACTACAAGTTTTTGGAGCCCGTTCCTTCATTTTTGGCACAAAGCTAACTTAGGAACGTTTCGCCCACGGTAAGGTCATGGTATACAAAGCATCTTAAATCTGCTAAAAAATAGCTATGAAGTTTGTCTGCGTTATATCCCCCCAACGGTTGCTTTCTGCTGGTATCGCATTCCTCGCAGCGATCGAGTGTGGCGCTATTCTCGCTCCGCACTCCTCGCGGGCGGTAGCTCCCAGGGGAAATTCTCCGTCTCAGTCGCCGAATATCCTGGCTGGAAATGATGTTAATTGCCATAGGAGTCGATCGCCCCAAAGTCGCTGTCCAGTCGGCGGTTTGTTCGTGGGTACTCAAAATAAGGGCTCAGAACAAGTCTTTCCTCTCAAGCAAACTCAAGTTAAAGCCAAAATTGCCGGCAATATCTCCCGCGTCGAAGTTGTTCAGAAGTTTGAAAATCCTTTTTCCGAACCTTTAGAAGCTGTTTATGTGTTTCCTTTACCCGACGAAGCGGCGGTGGATGACATGGAAATTAAAATAGGCGATCGAACTATTAAAGCTGATATCAAACGGCGCGATGAAGCTTTAGAAATTTACGAAAAAGCCAGACAGCAAGGCCGCACTGCGGGTTTGTTGGAACAAGAACGGGACAATATTTTTACTCAGTCTCTCGCTAATATCAAACCGGGGGAAAAAATTGAAGTTACGATTCGCTACACGGAAAGTCTCAAATTTGTCGGCGGCGATTACGAATTTGTGTTTCCAATGGTGGTAGGGCCTCGCTATATTGGGAGAAATTCGATCCCCCCCAACGCCCCCTTACCAAGGGAAGGCGATCTGAATCCAACCCCCCCCTTAGCAAGGGGGGGGCAGGGGGGGGTTAATTCCGATGCCGATCGCATTAACCCGCCTGTCATGCCTCCGGGAACGCGATCGGGTCACGATATCGCTGTTTCGGTAGAAATAGATAGCGGAATTCCGATTAGCAATGTCCGCTCTACTTCTCATCAAATTGTCACCGATCGCAGCGGTAAGATAGTTAGCGTTAAATTAGCCAATTCTGACACAATTCCCAATAAAGATTTAATTTTACGCTATCGAGTAGCGGGCGAAAATACTCAAGCAACAGTCCTGACTCAAGCTGACAATCGGGGCGGGCATTTTGCAGCTTATCTGATTCCGGCCTTGAATTATAAAAGTAATGAGATTGTCCCCAAAGATGTTGTGTTTCTGATGGATACTTCCGGTTCTCAACAGGGCGAACCGCTGGCAAAATCTCAGGAGTTGATGCGCCGCTTTATTCAAGGTTTAAATCCCAACGATACTTTTACAATTATTGATTTTGCCAACACTGCAAAAGCACTTTCAACTGCTCCTTTAGCAAATACAGCGTCAAATCGACAAAGGGCAATTAATTATATCGACAAGTTGCACGCAGACGGCGGCACAGAACTACTAAACGGCATCCGAACCGTGATGGATTTTCCGGCTCCAAAAACAGGAAGGTTGCGGAGTATTGTATTAATCACTGATGGTTATATTGGCAATGAAAAAGAAGTGATTGACCAGGTGCAGCGGAGTCTGAAACCGGGAAATAGACTCTACTGTTTTGGTGTTGGCGGTTCTGTGAATCGGTTTTTGATCGACCGTTTGGCCCAAGTGGGAAGAGGCACATCTCAAGTAATTCGTCAAGATGAACCGTCGGCAGAAGCGGCAGAAAAGTTTTTTCGCCAAATTAATAATCCGGTATTGACTGAGCTTCAAATTAGTTGGGAAGGAATGGGGGAAAAACCGGAGATTTATCCGATCGCGCCACCGGATTTATTTGCCAGTCAGCCGCTAGTTTTGTTTGGCAGAAAGGGCGATCGCACCAGCGGCAAACTTCGCATCCGTGGCACTCAGGCTGACGGCAAAACTTACGAGCAGATTTTACCAGTAAATTTTGCTCCCTCCGTCAGCGTGCGGCAGCGGGAGTCAAATCCCGCGACAGTCGCAAATACTGATTTTGGCAATGAGGCGATCGCTCAACTTTGGGCTCGATCGCGCATTAAAGATTTAATGAATCAAATGTTTGGTGGCGAGACTAAATCTATTGTGGAATCTGTGACTAATACTGCTCTGACTTATCGCTTGCTGTCAGAATACACGGCGTTTGTGGCTGTGAGCGAAGAAGTGCGGGTCGAACCAGATGGATC
>DMYK01000634.1:3988-6671 GCA_003483675.1 Microcoleaceae cyanobacterium UBA11344 | reverse complement strand
AGTGCTGGTTTTTCGGGTGTTGACAATGAGTTGTTTTATAAGGATAAGACGATGATGTTGTTTGGTAGCGCTAAGGATGTGGTTGCGAAGTTGGTTGCTGAGGTGAAGCAATTGTAGAATTGCGAGGCCGAGAAACCGGGTTTTTTACGACAATATTTCGCTGTAGTCGATAGATTTGATGAAAAACCCGGTTTCTTTGGAGAAACCCGGCGGTTGAAACCGCGTCTACACAAACAAAGTCCGCCTTCGCGGACTAAGAAAATGAGCGGGTATTTAAGTCTGATTTGATATCAATATTCTTCAGTCGGCGGAGGCCGACTTCGTTTGTGTAGAAGCGATTTCAATCGCCGAATCTTATAAGGTATAATAGCATTAAACGAATTCAGGAAACATTTCCATGAACAGGCAAAAAATACTCCTAGATCCGGTTTTACCGACAGAAGAAGAAACAAAAGCTATCAAATTGTTGGATAAAATGCAAGGTATGGCAATTCTACCAGTACCGCAAGCTAGCTCTAAAACTCTACTTCCACTATTGATGTATTTCTTAGCGATTCCAACCCAAAACGGAACATTTCTTTCTTTGAAACTCTTGGCAGCACAATTTATAATTGCATCGTAATATCTGCCACTATAGTACAAAGATTCAATTTCTGATGATTTCATAATGCTTTTTGAATTTGATTCGTTTAGTATACTAGCTTTGAATGTATAAGGGAGAACTCCAGTATCCAGTAGAAATTGAAGTTCTCCCTCGACGGTCTCGTTTTCTTGACTCAATTAAGACTCAGAACCAGATGCTTCCTCCGATTTTAACGTATTATCCCCCTGACTATTCCAAGGTTGCGGTGGTTTTGCTGACTCCAGAAGATTACCAAGGATTATAGTCTTACTGCTAAGAAAACTGTCACGAGTCTTGTAAACATCCAGACCGAATGGTGTAAGTTCGGTCAACTCATTCATGTCTAGCTCTTCGTGCTTTTGATTACTCATTTTTTACTCCTTTTTTGCTGTTGAACATCCGCCAATCCAATTAATAAATGACTGGGATTGACGAATACTTTGACTTCGCCATGTGATTAAGCTATTGAGCTTTCGCGCAAGTGAGTGTAGATAGATTGCGCTTCTGGCGAAAGATTACTATTTGGATAAGCAAGTTGATACCAATATCGACCAACTTCACGTAATCCCTCAGTTCCTTGACTTCGTGCTTCCAACTCTTGTTGATTAAGTTTTTGGGCCGCAGCAATTAAAGCTGGTCTTAACTTAGTTAGTTCAAACTGATGAAGTATTCTTTGGTTGGGTTCTATACAAAATACACCAGCTTGATAAAGGGTTTGAAAAAACATTAATCCCACGGAAATTCGCAGAACACTTTGATCGGTTTTGATAGAATCTACATAAGCTCTATATCCATAATTAAAAAATCTGAGCGCAAATACACTAAATGCGAATATATCCACTTGATAAGCGGTCAAGTCAAGATGTTCTGCCCACCTGATAGCATTAAGACAAGCACGAAATTCCTCTACAGCCTCATGAAGTAGACAACTCTTGGATTTATCGAATGGCCAACAACCAGCAAAATGACCTCGATTATGTGCCTCCATGTGCACAAGTGAAAATAGCTTTGCTTGCTCCTCCAAGAGCGACTTGTCTACTTCTCGCAATCCATAAATAACTTTTGCTGCTCTCATAATTGAAGTCTTGAAGTTCTGTTCAAGAATAGTAGCATTGATAACGTACCGTCTATCGAAATCTTCAATATCTCCATTACTGTCTTTAAAACCTCCATTACTGTCTTTATAAGCCACTTGAAAAACAGCGAAATCATCAGCATTATTGGTACTTTCAACACCCTGAGATACTACTGATTCACTAAAGTCTGATACTGCAATTGGCTCAATGAACATAACTGGCTTTGGCTCCTGCTTGCACATGAGTATTGAGTCATCACGTACTTTAGCACTTGCGATGTCAAACTTAAAGCGTATTTCTGAAACCTCGGATGCAACTCGACCTATCATCCACGCATAGCGCTGATTATTATTAATTATTACAGGAGCTATCCATGCAACAGGTTGTTGATAGGTAACTGGTAAGTCAAATAAATACTCATTTATTATTCTATTGTTACCCTCGATCGAGCATATTAGTGCATGACAAAGGTTGTCAGGAAGATCGATCGCCTCGATCCGCTGAATCAAAAGTTGTTCTGTTAAGCTATCTGACAAACGGAACAAGTTCAGTAGTTCTTGCCATTGGGTCTCTAATGCAGTAATCATCTTGCTTGGGTACTGAATAGTGCAGGGACTTTTTGTAATTTCCATATAGTAGACTTTTATGTCACAATCTGAAAAGCGGAAAAAGACGGATCTTTTCTAACTTTTGATGTACAAGTCGGATCTAGACGGATCTAGACGGATCTGGACGGATCTAGACGGATAAAGTCGGGTATAATAACCCCAGTTCTCTCACATCTATGCTGATGGACATTCACCAGGTATTAGAATTTGTAGATAAAGTTGTCTATGCCAAGACAGGCAAACGTCTAAATGACTTGCAGCGCGGAATTATCGAGGGAACACTGAAACAACAAAAGTATTCTGAGATTGCAGATACTTATCGTCTTACAGAAGGTCACGTTAAAGATGTGGGTTACGAACTTTTACAAATGTTATCT
>DMYK01000634.1:2774-3848 GCA_003483675.1 Microcoleaceae cyanobacterium UBA11344 | reverse complement strand
CAGGCAAAGGATAAAGCTAAGATTGAAATGGTTGGTAAGTTACGGCAGTTTGGCTTGAGCGACGAGCAAATTGCAGAGGTGCTGCGGCTAACCTTGGAGGAGGTTAAGCAGGTTGATAAAGCGTTATAATCTAACTAATAAGAGAAAATGAGGAAGCATAAAAGATGGCGCGAATTTGCTATAATAAGACTTATGCACTCCGACAAAGAAACCGGGTTTTTACCTAATCTATCGACAGCAACGAAATATTTTCGTAAAAAACCAGGTTTCTGGGCCCCGTGCTAAGTCCCCATAATTAAATTTCCCATTGAACCCAATATTAGGTAAAATTATTTGGGTATCTGAGGATAAACTATATGCGCTTGGTTAAATATATTGCGATCGCCATTGTCAATGCTTTCGGTGTCGTCATCGGTATCATCTGGGTGGCTGTGCCCGCAACGCTGGCTCAACCTTCCCTCAACTACCAACTCCAAATCTCCCAGCGACAGCCAGAGGGCGAAACTCCCCAATCGCTTTCGGAACTCTACAAATTGCGCGATCGCCTTAAACTAGAATTAGACCAACTTGCCAAAACTCCCGATACCCCGTTTTTCTCAGAACCCTGGAAACAACACATCCAGCGCCAAAAATTACAAACTCTCGTACAGCAGCTCGAAAATGTGACAATTCGCATTCAAATCGAAGAAAGAGCTAAAAATACTTGGGATGAATCTGCTAAATTAGCCACTCAAGCTGTCGTAATCGGACGCACCGCTAAGGCTGAACCTGCTACTTGGGAACAGTCGCAATACCTGTGGCATTTGGCGATCAATACACTCCGCCAAATTCCTCGCGGTTCTTTTTTGGCTAATCGGGCGATCGACAAAACCATCGAATATCAAGGCAACCTAACTGTCGCCACCTATGAACTGCAAATTGCACGTTCTCTTCAAAAAACTTTAGAAGAACAACAACAGAAAAAAGAGTTACAGAGACAAGAGATAGAGAAAAAAGAACAAGCCCGAAAAGAGCTAGAAAGACAAGAATTTGAGCAGAAAGAACTTGCCAAAAAAGAGTTAGAAAGACAAGAAT
>DMYK01000634.1:1101-2694 GCA_003483675.1 Microcoleaceae cyanobacterium UBA11344 | reverse complement strand
CAAGAATTTGAGCAGAAAGAACTTGCCAGAAAAGAGTTAGAAAAACAAGAATTAGCCCGCCAAGAATTAGCCCGCCAAGAATTAGCCCGCCAAGAACTAGCTCGCCAAAAATTAGAAAAACAAGAATTAGCCCGCCAAGAATTAGATAGAAATCAACCAACAACTCCCCAACCAACTACTCAAGAAACTCTCACACCAACTCCCGGCCAACTTTTGCCCGCCCTGTCACCGTCTAACTTTTTCTTTGCGGGAGATACTAACAGAGACGGCGAAATTAATGAGCAAGACGAACTGGGTAAAGAACAATGGTCTTTGTCTAGTGGAGCCCTAGTTCTATTTAATGATAAATCGAGCGATCGCCCCAAAATACCAATTTGGCAAGAAACCAAAGTTAGCGCCCCCCGCCGCCCAGCAATGCTCTCTCAAGTTCACTTAAAACTGCCTGAAAACTTCAACGGTTCTCAAGTATTTATCACTGCTGACAGCGTTGCTAGCCCTCACATCAGCGTTTTTCAGAAGACTAGCGACGGCTGGCAAGCTGTAGATATATCCGGTGTCACACCGCTAGTTTTCAACAGCAATATTGTGTTAGGTGTAGAAGCAAAACAATTTGCCGATCGCAACTGGAACGGCCTAATTAATCTTAGAGCAACTGCTACAAATAACGGTCTAGAAATCGCTGCAAATATAATTAAAATGGGCGTTACTCCTTGGATCATGCCGTCCAATACCGCACCAGTAAAAGAAGTTCAAGTTAGCGACAGAGGCTCGGCCAACAGCGAATTCATCTCCCAACTAAAACAAGCAGTAGAACCAACAGGTGCCCAGGTAAAAATTATCCAGGGAGAGCGCGCTTGGATGCAGAATATCCAGAAAAATGGCTATGTTCAATTTCCCGGAAAATCCCAACTCCGCAATTTTAATGTGGCTGTAAAAAGCCAGAGCAATCCAGCTATCAACAAGCCTGCTAAATCAACTCAAGAGCAGGATTTTAGCGTCTTTAAAATCGGCAAACCTCGCAATGAAGAATCGGTAAATCAGTGGGATGATGGATATGGAAATTTGCAAGTAACGCCACCGATTCCCGGACACCCAATGGGTCGAGTTTATTACGGCAATTCTGGTAATTCTAGTTTTAATCCAGAGGTACTTGATTTTATTAAAGCTCAGCAAATTCAAGGGCCTGCGGTGGATATTGATACTTCTTGGCTTTTGACTCGCCAAGTCGATGAAATTATCAATTTTATTCCCAGTCCAACTCCCGGAAAGTATATAATGGCGATCGCCAGTCCAGAAGCAGGAGTGAAGCTATTGGAAGAATTGGCAGGAAAAGGTTACGGTGATGTTACTATCAATCGCGGTTTGAGCAATGAAATTACAGTCAGCGCTGCTTTGAACAATCCAGCTTTAATTAAGCACAATCTCAATTTGCAAAAGCAGAAACTGAATCCGATTATAGAGAAGTTGAAAAGAGAGTTTTCACTCACAGATGACCAAATTATTCAAGTGCCGGCAATGTTTGGCTACAGCGGTTATGCTTGGTGGCCGAATATGGTCAATTCCGTACCAGTCAATGGCAATTTGTTAGTTTCA
>DMYK01000634.1:0-958 GCA_003483675.1 Microcoleaceae cyanobacterium UBA11344 | reverse complement strand
CCTTTTTGGCAGTCTTTACCTAATAATTAATGATTGGGTATGGGGCCTGAGGCATGGGGCATCGGGAATTGGTAATATCAAATCCGTTGGCATTGTATCAGAATGACTCATCTCTCTCTTCTCTGACTCTGCGTTCTCTGCGTCCTAGAAAGGTTAAATCATTCAGAAACAACCGTAAATGATATAATTTGTAGGGGTGGGTTTCACCAACAATACTCGCTTGTAACGAACAATCTCATAAACCCGCCCCACCCAACGGTAAATCGGTAACTTGTTTATTCTTGCCAGTAAAAAGCTCGATCGCTATAATATAGATACGACAATCCCAGCAGCCAAACCCCCGATCGACTATGACACTAAAAGAATTAGAACCGCAACTGCTTTCCCTGACTCCGACTGAAAAAGCTCAAGCAATACAGATATTAGCTCAAAGTTTAGCCAACACCAAGCAGGGAATTGAAAAAACTCCCGGCGTAGTTGGCGGTAATGCCAGGATTTCAGGGACTAGAATTTCTGTTTGGGGCTTGGTAGAATCTCGTCGATTAGGTGTAACTGACGCTCAACTTTTAGAAGATTATCGCATCTTAGTGCTAGCGACTTGAAAAATGCTTGGGCTTATGCTGAGGCATTTCCTGACGAAATTGAAGCAGCAATTAAGTTGAACGATCTAGACTAATATCATGGCACGTTTCAGTGCCGCCGCTCACACAAATAACGTAAAATGCTTAAAAGCAGTCTTTATACTAGAATTTTATCCCCATGAGTGACGAACAGGAAAAAAAACAAATTTTGACTCAGCAACCGGAAACAATTGCCAGTTTCGATGCACCTTCCGAAGCAGCAGAAACTCCGCTGGCTGCCACAACCGAAGATGATTCAAGTGCCAATTACGAAACAGAAACTCCTCTGGAAATTGCCACAACCGAAGATGATTTAACTGCCAATTACGAACTAGCAG
>DMYK01000019.1:362-3321 GCA_003483675.1 Microcoleaceae cyanobacterium UBA11344 | reverse complement strand
AATTTTAGGGGGAACAGGTTATTTAGTTGATCCCAATTCTCCGGCTCAAATTTCCCAAAAAATTCAATGGATATTTCAAAATTTGACAGCAGCGAATTTTCAAGGAATGAAAGCTAGGGAAAGATGCGTAGAGAAATATAGCATTCAAACAATGGCGCCTATCCTTTCAGATATAATTGCAGGTAGGTCGAGGTAACTTTTAGGTGACTGAATGGAGTCAGATAAACTGGCTGTAATTAAAGAATGTTTTGAGATGCCGTACTGTTTAGCTGGGAATGCTTCATGTCTGCCAATAAGCTACTCCTAAAATTTGCAAGACGATATCCAGGCAGGATTTTGTTGACTGTGATCCTGGGCTTTTCAGGGGCTTTATTCAACGGTATAAGCACTACTCTGATTGTACCAGTGCTTTTAAGTTTTTTGCAGGAAGCTGTCGAGTTGCGGGGCGCTCCACCTTTAATTAAAACTTTGATGTATCCCTTTGAAGGAATGCCTCAAAATCAGCGTTTGGTTTGGATGACATTGGCGATTGTTTTGGCAATTATTTTGAAAAATATTGCGAGTTATACCAATACTTTAGTAGCTACTTCTCTGACGCGGGCTTTGACTTTTGACTTGCGAGAAGCCGGTTTGCGGTTGTTGCTAGAAGTAGATTTAGATTTTTATTCAAAAACTAAAGTAGGGGATTTAATTAATAGATTGGGCGGAGAAGTTGGTCGAACTGCTAATGCGATTGGCACGGCGATCGGGATGTTTACTACCTCAATTACTGTTTTGGTGTTTGTGGGTTTGCTGCTTTCAATATCGTGGAAAATGACGGTGACATCTACAATTTTGTTGGGGTTAGTCGCTTGGACAAATCAGTACATTATTACCCGTTCTAAGTATTTTGGTCATCAGCTATCCGAAATGTCGAAAGATTATTCAGTTAGGATACTGGAAACCATAACTGGGATTCGGTTGGTGAAGTCAACGGGGAACGAGGAAAGGGAGTATCAGCGGATTAAGGAGTTAATTCAAAGGCGAGAAGAAGCGGATTTTTCCGCTCAGGTAAACTATGCAGCGATCGCCCCGATTAACGAAGTTGTGAATTTGATAGTGATTATTTTGATCGTGTTTATGGGTCGCACAATATTTGCCAATGAAATAGAGTCGATTTCTACGGTTTTACTCACCTATTTATTGGTACTTTTTCGGCTGATTCCTCTAATTTCTCAGTTAAATAGTGGTCGTAGTCAATTTGCTACTACTTCGGCTAGTGTAGAGGTTGTGAATGATTTTTTAAGCTGTGATGACAAGCCATTTATGGTAAATGGCACAGTGCCCTACACTCACTTGCGATCGGGAATTCATTTTAAGGAAATATCTTTTAGCTATCCCAATCATAAAAATTTAGTTCTTCAAAAAGTCGATTTGTTTCTGCCTCACGGCACTACTTTGGCTTTGGTAGGCACTTCTGGTTCCGGCAAGTCAACTTTGGCAGATTTACTGCCGAGATTTTACGATCCTACGGAAGGTTGTATCTTGATTGACGGTATTGATCTGCGAGAATTTGATGTAAAAAGCTTGAGAAAAGCTATGGGAATTGTTAGCCAAGATACGTTTTTGTTTAATGCTTCAGTGCGCGAAAATATTGCTTATGCTAGGCAAGAAGTAAGCGAAGCAGAAATTGTGGAAGCGGCGAAGGGAGCAAATGCTTACGAGTTTATCGAACAGTTGTCGGAGGGGTTGGATACTCAAATTGGCGATCGGGGCGTGCTCTTATCGGGAGGGCAGCGTCAGAGAATTTCCATTGCTAGGGCTCTGCTGCAAAACCCGGAGATTTTAATTTTAGATGAGGCAACGAGCTCCCTGGATACGGTTTCGGAAAGGTATGTGCAAGAGGCGATCGAGAAATTGAGTTGCGATCGCACAACGTTAGTAATTGCCCACCGCCTCTCAACAGTCCAAAAAGCGGATCAAATCGCTGTGATCGATCGGGGCCAAGTAGTAGAGATGGGCTCTCACGAAGAATTGCTAACAAAAGGAGGATACTACACCCGCTTATATTCTATGCAATTTGCCGAAGAAGCCGCTCGCGATGAAGCTTTAATTAGAGGTTCTTACGAAATTCGGACTCGCCTGACTCCCATGATTGCTTATCTCAAATTGCTAGTAGATGAAATGGTAGACTCTCCCGAAGAAAGGGACGAGTTAATCAGGGAATCATTTCACTCCGCTGCTAATATTTTTAAGACTTTAGAATTTATTGAAAATACGATTAAGCGTTTAGCTATTAAAAAGTAGTCAGCAGGAATAAGTCAGAAGTCAGAAGTCAGGAGTTATTACCAATTACCCATCACCCATTACCATTACCATTACCATGTCTAAATATTATGTATTTTTTACCAGAAATGTCTTACCACAACCTAATGTAGCTAGCTTAGTTCAAGTTGCTCACTCTGCGAATGCCGCAGCAAATCTCGGTTTCCCAGCAGTTTTGGTATATCTCCGCAAAGGATGGAGTGCTTTTAATCCAGTTGATTTACTCCATCCTTTTCGACCGAGAAAACCGGATGAAAAACTTGCCAAAATATACAATATTCAAGATAAATTAAAAGTAGCAGATTTACCGATGCCGTGGCCGATCGATCTTTTGGACAGCAAGTGGACGAGTTCGAGTACAATAGTATCAAAATACTACTTACCGATTCACCTGCTTAAATCGACTCAAATTGTCCACAGCCGCGACTGGAACTTTATCAAAGCTGCCATTAAAAATGGAATTCCCGCTATCTACGAACAACACCATCACGAATCCAAGAAATTTGAGCCAGAAATTGTTCGCAATCCTCTGTTTCAAATTGCTGTAACTGTCGCCGATACAGTGCGAGAAAGTATGATTCAAAATGGAATGCCGCCGGAAAAAGTAATTATGCTTCACAACGGTTTCAATCATTTATTTCTCGCGAGACAAACG
>DMYK01000019.1:0-330 GCA_003483675.1 Microcoleaceae cyanobacterium UBA11344 | reverse complement strand
GCAGTTTATGCGGGAGGACTTTACCAGTTTAAAGGCGTGGATATGTTAGTGGATGTGGCGAATGAATTGCCCGGAGTTCAATTTGCGATCGCAGGTGGCAATTCATCCCAAGTAACAGCATACCAACAATTAGCCAAAAACAAGCAAGTTAACAACATAAAATTTCTCGGCTACCTCCCTCAAAATCAACTTGCTAGCTTGCTACAAGCCGCCGACGTTTTGACTCACCCGCACTGTTTAACAGAAGCAGCGACGTTCACATCTCCTTTGAAGTTCTTCGATTATATGGCATCTGGAACTCCGATTGTGGCGACGGAAATTCCATCTTTG
>DMYK01000018.1:3024-3383 GCA_003483675.1 Microcoleaceae cyanobacterium UBA11344 | reverse complement strand
AGTTGCACAAATTCCTGACTACGACTGTCGATCGAAAATCCCGATCGCACACAATATTTTGGTTGACCTTAAGCTTGACATTTGCCGCCATCTATGCTATTTTAGGGATGAAGCAAGCCTTTAGTGGCCAGTATATCGTGCAAGACGATGCCAGACAGCACGTTTTCTGGATGATGCGATTTGTCGATCGAGAATTGTTTCCCAACGATTTCATCGCTAATTATTATCAATCTATCGCCCCCGCAGGCTACAGCACACTCTACAAATTAGCAGCAACAATTGGCATTTATCCCCTATTATTTCACAAAATATTGCCGCTATTTCTAGGGTTAATCTCCACTTATTACTGTTTTGGCATT
>DMYK01000018.1:2266-2999 GCA_003483675.1 Microcoleaceae cyanobacterium UBA11344 | reverse complement strand
AATCAACATATGTGGATGACAGACGATTTGGCTTCCGCAACGGCAAGAGCCTTTATCTATCCGATATTTCTAGCTTTTTTATATTATTTATTGCGACGTTCCCTGCTGCCTTGTTTGAGCGCGATCGCCCTAATTGGACTATTTTATCCTCCTTACGCATTGGTGGCGGCCGGAGTATTGATTTTGCGGCTGCTGGATTGGGAAAATGGCCGTTTGTGCTTGTCGCGCGATCGCACAAATTACCTATTTTGCAGTGCAGGTTTAGGAGTTGCTTGTTTAGTAATGCTCCCCTACGCCTTAGATAAATCAGAATTTGGCCCAACTTATACAGCAGCAGAAGCTAAAAAAATGGGAGAATTTGCGGCAGGCAGAAGAAATGCTTTTTTTCGTCCAAATCCCATAGATTATTGGCTGACTGGCCGGGGTAGCGGGATGTTTCCCAAGTCGCTGTTTACGCCCGTTACTCACTGTGCTGCATTGTTATTTCCGCTGCTATTGGTATGGCGATCGACATTTCCTTTAGCCAAACAGATTCAAAGCAGCATCTGGCTTTTACTTCAGCTATTTTTAGCATCTTTAGCAATGTTTATTGCAGCTCATGCTACCATTTTTAAATTATATCAACCAGGGCGTTATACGGCTTACAGTTTGCGATTTATTGTGGTTTTTTGCAGTGCGATCGCCCTAACTTTAATTATAGATGCAGTCTGTTTGTGGGCATCTACCGCACAAA
>DMYK01000018.1:2058-2188 GCA_003483675.1 Microcoleaceae cyanobacterium UBA11344 | reverse complement strand
TATGTAGAGGGTACAAGGCCCGAATTGTACAAGTTTTTTCAGCAGCAACCTAAAGATATTCTCATCGCTTCGATAGCGCCAGAGGCGGACAATTTGCCAACTTTTAGTCAGCGCTCTGTTTTGGTAGGAA
>DMYK01000018.1:0-2005 GCA_003483675.1 Microcoleaceae cyanobacterium UBA11344 | reverse complement strand
GCTCAGTATACTCCCGATCGAGCCGTATTGCAAAACTTCATTAAAACCTACGGAGTTGATTTTTGGATGCTCGATCGCAATGCTTTGACTCTTCAGTATGTAGAGGATTACGGCTGGATAGATAACTTTGATTCTACACCGGAGGCGATCGCATCTCTCAAGCAAGGGAAAATTCCTGTTTTAGCTCAAGCAATGACAAGTTGTGCTGTTTTTCAGAAGGAAAATTTAGTGGTTTTGGAAACATCTTGCATTGAGAAATTGGCTGGGAGTTAAGGCGAAAAAGGCGAGGTAGAGCCTCTGGATATGCCTTCCCAGGCTCTTCCTGGGAACGAGAAAGCCTGGGAACGAGAAATATATCGAAAATCAAAATACTTGACGGCGGAAGCAGTATGTGGCTTTGCTGGCGAAGGTGTTTGAACTCGCACCACGGTGTCATGGGACGATTTTTAGGGATGTGGTGGCGGATTTTTGGGCTTTTGGGGCGATCGAAACAGCTAATCGAGGTAGGTTTTTGTCTGGATATCCCGCACATTTCGCCCGCATCAGAATTTGACTAGAGCTCAGGCGATTGTATCTTTAGTAAATAGCTTGCAGTTGTGGGCTGCAACCCGAATTCTTTGAGCGTTTATAGCGCGATCGATCTCTGATCCCCAGTTATGCCACCGACGAGGTGGCAGCGGCAACAGAGCGCAAAATGGTGGTAAACTGTCCCTGGGGCGATCGCTTTTCTCCTGCCCGCGACATCACTGAGGGCGAGATATGCGCTCTCATCTACCAAACTCTAGTCGCAACAAACCGGGCCAGGGCAATTAACTCTCCTTACCGAAAAACGAACCAAAGCCCCTGGCTTTAGACATGGGGATGTAGGTGATTAGCGGCTTTAGCCGCCTTGAGTTTGATAAAATCAAGAAGTGATTAAGAACAATTGTCTACGTGTTGAAGTATTCTAGTCTCGGTGAGATTCCGGCACAGTAAGTCACTACTGCCAATGGCAGCAAGCCTATACAACTGACAAGCAATATCAGAATACGGAGCGTACCTATCTGGCTAGTGATGAACTCTGAAAGCAAAAAACTCAAAAAGTAAGCCCAATTGCAGCACCGCCCGGTAGTTGTTTTGAGGGTCTAGAGGGATACTTGAATGTCCCACTGTCGCCTTTTGGTTGGCAGGAATCCCCTAGCTTCTAGCTATGGGGAGGTTCAAATATTACCTTTAAGCCCGATCGCAGTTACAATAGTCCACGCATCTACCAACAGCAGAAGCAGCGTACATCCCAGCAAAATAAAATACATCCAAGGCTGAGACAAAGGGCGGACATCTCTAGTATCAATGCCTGTTTTTGCTTCTACCAAACCAACTAATTTAGCAAATCCAGCCACCCGCATTGGTAGCAAATAACCAGCTCCCGAATGACTCAAAAAATAATAAACCAGCCCTCCTTGACCTGTCGAGCGAGGTTTGAGAGCTTTTATTTCTGTCCAAGGTAGCGACCAACCTGAGCGAAATATTCGGGGAAACCAATTGGGATATGTTACTTGAATTCCCTCTTCGTTCACAATTACCCTTTCGCTCAGCACGCCGTACAAACCCGCAGCGCCGACCACAATTCCCGCCCATATAACATTAGGAGGAACCGGTGCTGATGTTACTTCCGACAAAAAAGGTAAGGGAATTGTCAAAGCTGCGTACAAACTCAAAAGCGTGATTCTAATTAGGGGAGAAAGCCGGAATACTGCCGGCTCAAATATGGGAGTTGAGGAGAATATTGATTCCATAGGTTGTAGAGACATATAGCAGAAGAAAGAAGGAAGAAGGAAGAAGGAAGAGTCGCAAGAACAAGACTTACGCATCAAGAGCCTAATTCTGTCATTCTGAGTGAAACGAAGAATCTCAGAATTACCTAGGGCTTATGTAAGTTCTGGTTATTTACTATCGACGCTGTTCATAAGGTTTGAGATTATTCGGTTCCCTCGGAATGACAGAATTAAGTTGTTAAGTCTTGAGA
>DMYK01000579.1:9521-9895 GCA_003483675.1 Microcoleaceae cyanobacterium UBA11344 | reverse complement strand
GGGGAAGGGGTAAACTCGACGTTAAAGACGGGGGAAATTTGCTCGACGATCGGGATTGCTTCGGAAGCCGCATAATTGTTGAAAGAGATCAGAATATTGCCGGCTCGTTCTACGTCAAATACAGAACCGATCAGGAGGTGCAGTTTACATCCCATGCTATGCCCGATGCCGTAGATGGGGAGATAGCGATTCCGCAGCACTTTGTTAGCCTGTAAGCGGGAGAGGGCATTTTCAAATTTGTTGAGGACATCGCGGGCGATCGCAATATGATCCAAAGTATTGATAAACGGCGTCGCGACTACAACATATCCTTGATTTCCCAAAGCCTCTAATAGCCAGCGATAGGTCAAATGTGGTGCTGTCGCCACAAATGC